>CAZBPF010000007.1:0-6690 GCA_964493745.1 uncultured Gammaproteobacteria bacterium | reverse complement strand
AGAACGAAGAGCAGACGGGGCTTGGAAAGTCATTGCCGAAGCAATAGGTGAAACCAATATAAAAACAACCGGAAGATATTTATGGTCAACTCTATTTTTAATCCAGTACCAAGCACCGACAGGCAGAAACAAACCGCTGACTAAGTGCACTACCCCGATACCGGGCACTTTGCTTCTCGGAACTTCATCGCCGGAAATGACCAAAAAATTAAAATCAAAATGGGATAAATAATTTTCTATAAATTCACGCCAGTACTGCAGATACTGGTTATGAATTATTTTAACCGGCAGTGACTGCGGATTTTTGTGCTCACCGCGTAGTTCGTTAACCCGCCAAAAAGGTCCAGAATCAGCCAGCAGACCGACGCCTGAAAACCTAGAAGCCGCACCGCCGCAAAGAAAAGAAATTGACAGCGGCATTAAAAATAAAAAACCAATTAATATCGGTATAACAAGCTTTTTTCGTAAATTCCAAAAGATTTTAAAGTTAAAAAACGTTAATCCTAAAAACAACAAAGGGGCAATAATCCGAGCACTGTGGTAAACATACATTGATAAAATATAAATTAAAATTGAAGTCAAAATAAAATAAAATCCGGAACTTTTAAGAAACTTAAATAAAAAATATGTTCCAGTAACTAGAAAAAAGACGGCTACATTTGATTCCCACCCACCCCGGGAAAAGTGTAGATGCCAAGGTGATATAGATAATAAAAACGCCCAAATTAACCCTAATTTTCTGTCACTCCAAATTAAGTTAGCCAACCGGTAAACTAAATAAATTGTTAAAATTGAGACTATAATTACCGGTAATCGAACACTAAAGGTGTTAAGCCCGAAAAAGTAAACAAATGGGATAACTAAATAAAAATATCCGCCTGGCTTATAATCATTAAATGATTTAAAGTGAATCGGCCAGGCATTACCGTGTTCATCTTTGCCGGTTTGTAATAAACTATAGGCATTATAACCAATTGCCGCTTCATCAGCATTAAGCGGAGGATAACTGCCTATTCGGTAAAGTCTAAAAACTCCGCCTAAAACAATAATTAAAATTAAGATTATTCTATTTATTTTCATCGTTAATGATAATAATAAAGGTCAAAATAACAAATTAATTGGAAAGCAAACAGACAACTAGTTAGAAAATAAGCAGTATAACGCTGCCAATTTAGTTTAATCGCAGAAAAGTTTTTCAAGCCATAGCCAATAAAAAAGCTTAACGGAATAATTATCGTTTTACCCGGAGCAGCAATCAACCAGTAAAGAAAAATTTTGTCGGCTAAATTAATTTGCCTTTGGCTATATTTAAACAGGCCAAAAAGTGACATGATTAGACCAAAGTAACCAATATTATTTTGATCAACCAAATAAACCGGTGAAAGATAGTTTAAATCAAATAGATATATGTTTGATAACAAAATTATTACTAATGCTGACGGAACCAAAAGTTTTTGGTTTAAAGTTCCCGCCTGGATTAATTTAACTAGAAAGAAAAGGGCAGTGATTATTAAGAAAATTATAATTACCGATCTTACGCTTCCCCTTGATATATGAATAGGCCAGGGTAAAAAAGTTAAACTTAGTGCACTGAAAATTGAAATTTTCTTATTCTTAGTTAAGATATTTATTAAATAATAGAATACCACCGGGGTTAAGCTTCCCAAGATATTTATAAAATTAACACCAGTCAGCCAAACCCTTAAGCCAAAACTAAACAAAAAAATTAATACCAGAAATATATTTTGTTGATATTTATTCATACTAATTTCCAAATTGGTAGTTAACAATTTCAAACGCCGGTTGTTGATGAAGAAAATAAATTGTTTTAACTATTTCCCCTCCTTCAATATATTCCCCCGGACTGGTAATCAATAATATTCTTGACTGATTATTGGTGTTTTTTAATTTTTCACTTTTAACTTTTAACTTTTCCACAACTTCCCAATCATTCCAAAATTCGAATTTATCAAAAGCGTCGATCCAATACCAGTGAGTGTGGTAATCCCAAACCTTGTCGGAATCATTTTGATAGTAACTCGGTTCCCACGGCCAATAAAAAAGAACAAATTCATGCGGCTCGCCGTAGCGTTTAGTAAAAATAATTTCGTCATATTTGCCGTAATTCTGTTTAACATAATCCACTGCCTGTTTATAACCATACTGCCAAGACCATGAATATTCTTTACGATATATGGTCCAATACTGCCGCCACCAAAGTCCAAAACTAACCAAATTAGCGATGCCGAAAACCGCAATCAAAACCCATCCTTTAAAACGCGATTTGTCTTTCAACCAACTAATTATTTTGCCTATACCGAAGGAAGATACAACCATCGGAAGCGGCAAAATAAAGATACTTCTTAATACGTGCGGTGAATCTTTAGTAATTGCTGAGGGTAAAAAGGAGGCAAACAACCAACTCAGCCAAAACCATTTTTTTTCTTTAATTAAAAAAACCACTCCAAGTATAAAAAAAGGCGCCGACACCAGATATATTAAGCCGTGACCCGGAAATGAAAATTGATAATGGTCTCCACCTCGTATAAAAAGCCAATTGGGAGAAAAATGGTTGAAATAATTTTTAAAAGCTGTCGAGACAAAATAAGTTGGACGGTTGTAAAGAAATTTTTTGACAATAAATGGAAGCGGTGAACTACCTCGTCTCTGGTTAATTTGATTGACTACTCCCTGGTCAATAATGTTAACCCAGTAAAACCGAGCTTTAGCCGAATCGGTTGTGAATTGATATATAACGGGAGTGATAAACAAAGCCAAAATCAACCCTGCCGAAGCCAACCGGCGGTATTTTTTTTCAACTAACAGCTTAATTAGTAATACAATACTAAAAAGAGGTACTAAAACCCTGGCTGAATTATATGAATACACAGATAAACCCCAAACCAAAGCGGTCAATATCGGCTGTTGGTTAATAAAGAAAAGCCAGCCGAGGGCAAAAAGAAAGGCGCCTAGATTGGCTTCAACAGCCACACGGGATAAAAATAGTGACCAAGCCATTATCGCCGTTAAGAATGCTGCAGTAATTCCAATAATTTTTTTTCCGGTTAACTTTTTAGCTAAAAAATAACTCACCCAAGTTAAACCCACTCCGGCTAATATTGAAATAAATCTAACCGATAAAGCATTTAAACCAAAAATCTTTACCGGAATAATAGTTAAATAAATATAAAGTGGCAGTTTATAGTCGCCGTAGGCACGAAAAATTAGTGGAAATGTTTTTCCCCATTCATCCTTGCCGGTTTTTAAGATTGAGTAGGCATTATACCCGTGTGAAACCTCATCCCAATTTAACGATGGTGGGTTATTATTTATTTGATAAAATCTTAAAAATAAACTTAAACCCAGAATAATCAGCAAACCGAAATTAAGTTTTGACAATAAAAATCGCTTTTTTTTCATCGGGATACTTTATTATTTTATCAGGTTCGACGTAACTAGGAAACTCTTCCGGCTTACCAATAATAATCGTATTTTCATACTGGGAATCACTTTCCCAATTAATTCTTTTAAACACATATTTTCCTAAACTATATTTACCTAATTGATCAAGAAAACTAAACCCCTCGTTCTCATACCTGAGCCAATCATTGCTTTCTTTCTGTACTTCAAACGGTGAATACTGCTGGCAAAACATAACGAAAGTTTGCGGTTCGGATAAGCTTCTTGACATAATTATTTGTTCAGCATTTGAGTAATTATTTTTAACATAATCAACTGCCTCGCACCTACCGTAAAGCATTGATTCTCCAGTTAACCTTGGTGACTGAATAAAATAAACTTCTAAATAAGAAATAAAGGAATAAAAGACTATAACGATAAAGACCGGGAAAATAATTTTTTTGAAAATTGGAAACCCGCCTTGCTGCGAGGCAGGTTGAAAATTAAAGAATTTCCAAATACACCACGAAGTGAGTATTTGGAGGAAGGGCATCATTACTGCTGACCGATTAGCCATCCTTGAACCTTTAGTTAAAGCGGCCGGTAATGGACTTACCAAGATTATTAAAAATAGTAATACGATCGTATTATTATTTTTAAAACCCTTTTTAATTAAATTAAACAGACCGAAAATAATAATCGGCAGTTGACACCACCACAATACACCGTAGCCAGGTATCATCCCGTAAGTGGCATCTGAGGCACCTTCCAAAAATAAAAACCGGGCTGAAAAATATGATAAATAATTTTCAGCAAACTTTGAGAAAGTGTAAGTTGCTTTATTATGCAGTAAGCGGCCCAAAATCGACGGCAGGTCTTGCTGTCTGCTCCGCCATTGGAAATCTTTGACTACTTGCCAGTTATCAGTTGGATTAAATATCGCCACATCCATTCCCCTTACACCGCCGCCACCGAAAAAGGAAGAGAAAGCAATCAAAAAGAAAACCGTAAATATAATTAAAAATTTTAAATTTTTAGAAATATTATCTTTTATTACATTCAGCATTAAGCCCTTAGCACTAACCAATTGTTTTAATATGAAAATTAAAACAATCATTGGAGTAACAATTTTTGCACTATGATAAGTAAACAAATTTAAACCAAGAAATATTGCCGCTGGTATTTGCTTTTTTTTAATTAAAAAATAGAGACCAAAAGAAATAAAAAAAACGGTTAAATTGGCCTCAACTGCAACCCGTGATAAAACCCAATGCCAAGGAGAAAATGCTAGTACCCCAGCACTTATTAGGCCAATAGCTTGGTTATTAAATAATTCAGCGGCAAGTAAAAAAATACCGATTATTGCCAAACTGCCCAAAAGTGCATTAGGCAGTCGAACACTAAATTTATTCAAACCGAACATCTTCACCGAAGGAATAATTAAATATGTTTGTAGGGGCGGTTTAAAATCGCCAAATGAACGTGGGTTTAACGGCCACTGTACTCCCCACTCATCTTTACCGGTTTCAGCCAAAGAATAAGCCGTATACCCCTGAGATGCTTCATCAGCAGTAAATCCCGCCGGATAGTTTTCCAAATTCCAGAGGCGCAAAAGAGCACCTAAGAAGAAAATTAAAAACAAGATAATTAGTCGATACTTATTTAACTTCATTTATTTGTCCTTATCCAATAGAAAAGCGGTTTTTGCCAAGGGTCATTTACAGTTTTCACAACCTCTATTCCCTCCGGCGGTTCTTGACTCCAATCCCAGTCCCCCGGCACTTCGTCTCCTTGAACAGCTAAATATAAATCCTGGTTATCTAAATTTTTATTTAACCAATCAATTTTATCGTCTTCTGTCAAATTACCAAAATAAACGTTTTTAAACTTAAATCCGGAAAAGCCGGGTACAAGATCTTCTTCAATTATATCACTGCCAAAGTATTGGTGAACAAAGCGAGGATCAATTTGATTCCAAAACAAATATCGACCTAACGCCGGTTCTCTGGAATTGTTGATAAAAACGCGTCCGTCATTCTGATTGTTTTTTAACCAAGACATAACTTCTTGATAACCATAATGCCAATTTTTGTATGTTTCTTTTTGATAATGAGTAAAATAATTATGAGAGTAAAATAGGCAAAAGGCCAAAAGCCAAAGGCCAAAAGCTGAATATAGAGGGGTGTTTTTAATTTTAGAAATACCAAGGGCGATAAGAATAACTAATGGTGGGAGCATAAGAAATAAGCGGGTTGCCTGATTTCCACCGTTAATCGTCAATGAAGATGCAATCGGACTAATCAATAACCAACTAAAAACCAGAATTCTGAATTTAGAATTTGGAATCCGGATCAATTTTACAACTCCTAATACCAAAAAAGGCAGGAAAATCCAGTAAAGCTGTCCCCACCCGGGTAATGAATGACGGGGGTTAGGATCTCCGTTTAAAAACAAAAATTGAGGCGAAAAAGCAGTTAGATAATTATTTATAAATGCTGAGCCCCAACCGGTTAATTTATTATGAAAAACCCGCTCAACCTTCGGTGATTTACCGGTATTTCGATAATGAACTATTTGGTGGACAATTGTTTGGTCATTAAAAATACTGATTAATTTAAACCGGCCGGAGGCCGGCCCATTTAAAATCTGAACCGCCATCGGAGTGATGATTAAAAGAAAAACAACCAATGGTAATATCAGGCGTTTCAGTTTATTAAATAAATCATCTTTATATAGCCAAATTAAAATTAAACCCAAGAACGGGACAAATAAGTTGGCTGTATTATACGAGTAAAAGCTTAGTCCAAATAAAACAGCTGAGATGGCATATTTTTTATTAATAAAAGTAATCGTTCCTGCCAAAATAAGGGATAATAACAAAGTGACTTCAAACGCAGTTCTTGAGTAATGGATATGCCAAGGCAAGACTGCTAAAATCAAGCCGGAAATAAGCCCCAAGTTACGGTCATTAGTTAAACAAACAACCAGTTTATAAATTAAATAAATATTAATAATACCGAATAAAGCCGGCGCCAACCTAACCCCCCAAGAATTTAAACCGATAATACCAACAAAAGGGGCACTAACATACATTAGTAACGGTGCGCGCCATTCGGCAAATGAACGGATATACGTCGGCATTAATAAACCGCTGTAATCACGCCCGGTTTTCCACAACGAATAAGCATGGTAGCCAACGTCAATTTCATCACCAAATAACTCTAAATGGCCAAGTTGGTAAATTCTCAAGCTAAAACCAAACAATAAAATTAGTCCTAACACCAGCTTCTT
>CAZBPF010000006.1:3970-19360 GCA_964493745.1 uncultured Gammaproteobacteria bacterium | reverse complement strand
TGTAAGTTTATCTTTTATCGGATAATATTTTACCCCCATAAAACTCATAGAGCCTAGAAGAACTTGTCCGATTGGATATTTTTTGTTACAATGGCAATAGTGATGACTAAAAAAACAAAAATTGCAATTGGTATCCTAATTGTTGTAGGCTTATTGGCCGCCGGGTGGTTTTTTTTACCCGGTGATGAAGCAGTTGATAGTTCCTTAAATCCCCTCTCCGGTGGAGAAACCGTTGCTGAAGTTAACGGTGAAAAAATAAGTTCATCTCAAGTGGCGGCTACCCGGAGGATGTTTGAAGAGCAGGGCCAAGAAGTATCTGAAGAAGATATTATTGACCAAATAATTAACCGGGAATTAATTTCACAGGAGGCGGCTAAAAAAGAATATTCTTTTACCGACGAGGAGGCGGAATCGGCTTTAAAGGAGGAGCTTTCTTTTCAGGATATCAGTTTAGAGGAATATAAACAACAGTTGGCTGACCAGGGAATTGATTATCAGCAACAGCTATCGCAAATTAAAGAAGAACTGGCGATTCAGAAATATTTAGAAGCGGAAATTGACCCGGAATTATTAGAAGTGTCCGAGGACGAAAAGAAGGAATTTTATGATTCTTATAAAGACCAAGCCGGCGAAGAGGAAATTGGTACATATGAAGAAGTAGAACCGCAAATAGCTTCTTCACTGCTTCAGCAAAAAGAACAGCAGGCAGTAATTTCATTGATTGAGCAGTTAAGAGAATCGGCAGAAATAAAAAGATTTTAATAAGCAATGATTACTTCACTCATCAGGAAAAGAACGTAGATAAAGATGAGAAATATGCTTTCAGTTTCAGAAATTTCGTGGTCGCTTCTGGCAAACCAAGCAAATACTGAAGCAATGACTATTGTAAATAGTATGCTGACAAAGTAGGGCGAAAGATTGGGAATTGAAAAAGGTCTAATTATGGCCATTGTTCCGATTACCAAAGCTGAATTTATTACAACTGAGCCGATTGCGTCCCCAAGAAGCATTTCTTCATGACCCATAGTAATAGAGCGGATTCCAAAAGAAAGTTCCGGGGCGGAGGTGCCGATAGCGACCAACAGAAGGCCGATAATGGAAAGAGAAAGATTTAGTTGAGTGGCTATTTTAGAGGCGGACCAGACAATCATTTCAGCTGAACCTAAGAGAAAAAGGACGCTTAAAAGTAAGAGACCGATATTTTTATAAAAATAATCATTGTTTCCTTTTTTGCCGTTGATAATTCCTGATATTGTTTTAGTAAATCTTTTTTCTTCTAACGTCAATTGATGAAAGTAAAAAAATAAAGCGCTGAATAAGATTATTCCGTCAATTCTGTCTATTTTGCCGTCAAGCATAAGAATTAAAGGAAGCGGAGAAATTATTGCCGAATAATAAGACGCCCGCCGGATGGTTTTTGTTTTAAAAGAAAGTCCTTTGGCAATCAGTCCGCCGATGCCGATAACTAAAGTTAAGACAATAATATTTGATCCCATTACGTTTCCAAGCGAAAGCTGTTGTTTATTGTGAAAAGCAGAAGAAACGCCGATAAAAATTTCCGGCAGTGAGGAAACAACGGTCATGATTAAGGAAGCGACGGTAAATTTTTTTAAATTTAAAAAACCGGAAATATTTATTAATGCTTTGGTTATATAAGTACCGGCCTTAGTTAGAATTATGCAGGCGATGATAAATATTGAAAAATAAAGAATAACCATTTTTATATAAGTCTATAAACATATTAACATAGAAAATTAGATTCATGATAGAATATGCCGCCGATGAAAAGCAAAAATTATTTGCAAACGATGGGCCTATTAGGTTTACTAATCACTGCCGGAGGTTTGTTTTATTGGATGACAGCTAAAAATAATTATCCTACAGTTAAAATAAGACCGATTGAAAAGGAGGCAGAAAATTTTGATTTTAACCAAACGGTTAATCCAACCTCCACCCCGACTATTATTGATAAAGCAGTTGAGTTGCCGCAGAGAAAAATTCTTTCCGGCGGTAAACAAGTTTATCAAACTTTTAACAATTGTGGTCCCGCTTCTTTAAGTATGGCTTTGTCTTATTATAAAATTAATGTCAGCCAAGCAGAGTTAGGTAATCAGCTTCGGCCTTATCAAAACCAAGAGGGTGATAATGACGATAAGGCGGTTACTTTTAATGAAATGGCAGCTAAAGCTGAAGAATACGGTTTCCAAGTTTATTCCCGGCCGGCCGGTGACATTGAAATAATTCAAAAATTTATCAATCTTGATATTCCGGTGGTGGTTAAAACCTGGTTGAATCCGGATGAAGACATTGGGCACTTCCGAATTATTAAGGGTTATGACAAAAATAAAAATATTTTAATTCAAGATGATTCGTATCAAGGTAAAAATATTGCTTATACTTATGAGGTGTTTAGACGTCTTTGGCAGGTATTCAGCTATGAATTTTTAGTTTTAGTACCTGAAGAAAAAATAAAAAAAGCAGAAGTAATTCTTGGTCCATTAGTTGATAAAAATTATGCTTGGCGGAAAGTGCTTAATTCAGATGACAGCCGGTTTAATCAACTTCGAGCAAATTATTATTTGGGTAATTACCGGACGGCGGTTAATATTTTTGGGGAAATTAAAAATGATTTGCCCCGGCGGATGCTCTGGTATCAAATCGAACCGATATTAGCTTATTATCAATTAGAAGACTATGACCGGGTTTTGGAATTAACCCAGAATATTTTTGATTCACAAAATATGGCCTTTTCTGAACTTCATTATCTCCGGGCTAAAATTTTTGAAGATAGGGGTGAGACAGATAAAGCAAATCAAGAATATCGCTTGGCTGATGTATACAATTCCTCCGATTACTGGAAAACGAACTTGCCGTAAGGTATATAATTGAGAATGAAAAAGATAAAATTAACTCTTTTAATTTTGGTTTTAGGAGTTGGTTTATATTTGGGAATTAATCGTTTTTATTTTCAGAACAATCCTGGTGAAATACACAGACCGGTTGAAGAAGAAGTTAATAATACGCTGACGCCGTTTCCGTTTGAAGAGTTGACTATTCCTTATCTCCGGAATAAAGAATATAATAGTCAACTCGGGGAGTTAGAAGAGCTCTCATCTAACTCTAATTATACTTCTTATCTAACCAGTTATAGTTCAGATGATTTGAAGGTTAATGGTTTATTGACCCGCCCTCAGGGAGAGCCGCCAGATGGAGGGTGGCCGGGAGTGGTTTTTGTCCACGGTTATATTCCACCGGACGGCTACCGGACAACGGAAAAATACAATGACTACGTTGATTATTTAGCCGGGAACGGATTGGTTGTTTTTAAAATTGACCTTCGCGGCCACGGCAGTTCAGAAGGGAAGGCCTGTGGAGCTTATTACTCATCCGATTATACTGTTGACACCTTAAATGCTTATTCTGCTTTGCAGAATTCTGATTTTGTTAATGGAAATAAAGTTGGTTTGTGGGGGCATTCTATGGCCGGAAATATTGTCTTACGAAGTTTGTCGGTTAAACCAAAAATCCCGGCGGCTGTTGTTTGGGCGGGAACAGTGTTTACTTACGATGATTTTCAGGAATACGGTATCGACGACCAGTCTTATGAGCCGCCGCCGGAAGATTCGCCGCGGCGTCAGCGCCTTGAGGAACTACTTGACATACACGGCCGGTATGATTCAGAAAGTGAGTTTTGGCAAAAGGTAACCCCGGTAAATTATCTTGGGGATATCAACGGCGCAGTCCAATTTCACCACGCTGTTAATGACCCGGTTGTCAGCATTGACTACAGTCGTAATATTAATAATCTGCTCCAAGAAGCAGGAGTTTTTTCAGAATTATTTGAGTATTCCAACGGCGGTCACAACCTTGTTTCACCTGCCTTTTCCACCGCCATGCAAAGAACCGTTAACTTCTACAACGAACACCTCAATTAACAAAAATTTACGTCAACATATGTTGATGTAAATTTGGTAGTATTGGTTTATGCGAAAAGCGTCAAGGATTTATGGCAAGTCTTGAGGATTAAAGAATGTTCAGATCGCTAAAGCTCGTTTGCAAGAAATTGTTATTATAATTTTATTGAATGATAGTAGTTTATACACCGCATTTAAAGAAGAGATTAGAAGAACGTCAAATTCCGAAAGATTATCCCAAACGGATTTACTATCGACCCGATTTTAAATTTTTTGACGCAAAGACAGAAAGATTGATATCTATCAAAAAGCTGTTTTATAATGAAAGGAATAGATATATGATGATTTACTTTGACTATGATAAAATTAATAAGGAAGTTAGGATAATTACTATTCACCCAGAAAATAAAAAAGAAATTGATAATCGGGTTAGTAGAAGGAGGTATTTATTTAGATGAAAAAAAATAAACAGAAAAAAAACATAAAGGAGTTTTATGATCAGCAAAGCGATGTAAAGTGGTATGTCATGAAAGATGGCGAAGAATCTTATTACAGGGAGTTATCCCCAGGTATTAATGTTGAATTTAATGATGAAGATGAAGTAATTGGTATAGAAATTTTAGATTTTTCAAAAAAACTTATTCCAGATATGATTCTGACTAGTAGTGACAGTGAAACTTTTGAAGAAAAAGTTGATTTAGATGATGCCAAGAATATCAATAAGAATTATTTTAATTGCCAGTTTTTTTAAATTGATCAATGAAACATATTTGGACAGTGATTTGCAGGCAGTCAATATTAGACGAAGAAACTAAAAATATCAGTTTACTTAATATTGTTGAGAAGCTTACTATTAATGTTTCTCCTTCCGCTGAAATTGAAGACGCCAAAGATTTAAGTTTACCGATTAATTTTGAAATTGTTAGCTTGTGGCAAAAGGAGAAAAAAGGAAAAGAAAACTTTGAGGTGAAAGTTATTTTAACTGATCCCAATGGGAAAGTTTTAAATGAATACATCAAAGAGTTATCTACTCCTGCTGATAAAAATCGCCAAAGGTATATATTAAAGTCCAGTGGATTGAAATTAACCACTTCTGGGAATTATACATTTAAAGTAGCGGTTAAAAGTGATGGGAATAAAAGATTTAAAACAGTTTCAGTAGTTCCTCTTGAGGTTGTAATTAATCGAAACTAACTATGATAACAAAAATTGAAATTAGCATGATTGCTGTTAAATAGATTTAGAGTAATGAAAAAATTAAGGTCACTTTCCAAATTTAATCCGGCGACCCGTCTAGCTCGCCTAGACTCTCGCCTCGATTCGGCGAAGTGGGTGATGAGGCTGGCCAGCCGAGGATGATCGCACACTTAAATTTGTAATTGGTTTTTAATGTGTCAGTTATCGGGGGTTATACTTAACAATAATCAAGTCTTGATTCTATGATGTCAAAATCCTCATTGTATCTGAGATAAGAAAACATTATTCGACTGTCATTGCTAACAATGTGGGGAAAATAAATTTTTAAATCTGCCCAGATTTTGTTCTCGTTTAATAGCTTTTCCAGATCATGCCATTCTAGTTCACCCTCGTTGCTATCTATTAATTCGCCTCTTTCATATTCGGCTGTAAATATGAAGACCAAATAGACTTTTTCTTTGTAGAAGTGATTATGGGTACCAACAACCCTAAGTTTTAAATTTTTTATTTCTATTCCGGTTTCCTCAAGCATTTCTCTGGCCGCTGTTTCATGAATTCCTTCGTCCTCATCTTGTTTACCTCCAGGCCCCATGATGTAGTCTTTAAAAACGGAAACATCTTTGCCCCTTCTTAACATCAAATATTCATTGCCTTTTTTGATAAATACGTTAGTGGTAGAAACAAACTTAGACATGGAGTTATTATACACTATTAAATTTATATCTAGGCGGCTTTAATTAGTAATAAATTTCAAGTTGATTAGATAGACCTATTAATGGTAAAATCAAATAATTGGAAGTATTTTAGAAACATGGCTTTAAAGGAAATACAAAAGGTTGTTGATGAGTGGACGGGGCAGTTTAGGCCGCAGTATTGGCGGCCGCACGAGATTTTGGCACGGCTGACCGAGGAAGTCGGTGAGTTGGCCAGGGAGATTAATGACATCTTCGGGCCGAAGAAAAAAAAGAAAAACAAACCAAAAAAAGAAGTCGCCGATGAAATCGCCGATATTCTGTTTACCCTCGCTTGCTTGGCAAATTCCTTAGACATCGATTTAGATGAGGCATTTAATAAAGTGATGGAAAAATATCAAAAAAGAGATTCCGACCGGTATACAAAAGTAAAACTTGATTGATGGTTTTTGTTTTTTAAGTAAAGGGTGTTAAAATTAGACCATAGTGAAAAGAATTGAGATAAATCCAGAAGTATTAGCGGGAAAGCCGGTTATCAAAGGGACAAGAATACCGGTTTATTTGATATTGAACTTAATTGCCAATGGTTATGCTTTTGATGACATTATTGAAGCGTACCCCAACCTGAAAAAAAAAGATATCCAAGCCGCGGTTGAATACTCAGCAAAAAGATTTGAGGGGGAAGAAAATTTTTCGTTATTTCCTAAACTAGCTTTGCAGTGATGAAATTTCTACTCGATGCGAATATGTCTCCGAAAACAGCCGATTTCTTAAGAGGCCAAAATTATGATGTAAAGAGTCTTATCGAAGAGGAACTTGGTCAGATAACTGATTCAGAAGTAGTTAAGTTGGCGCAACGTGAACATAGGGTAATAATTACACATGACTTAGATTTTGGCGAAATATATTATTTTAAGGAAAAGAATGGGGTCGGAGTTATTGTCTTGAGATTAAGAAATCAAACGATCGAATCAACCAATAAGGCGATTCAAAGATTCTGGGAGAATAAAAAGTTTACAGACGAAGAAGTTAAAAAGTCATTGATAATTGTTAGTGAAACGACCTACCGGGTTTATAGAGGTTAGTTTTAGGTCACGATACATTTGGCACAAAACATGCAGAAATTACATCAGAGGATTAGGGAAATACATTTTGGCTGTCATCGGTTGGTGAAGATGGCTTTGGAAAAATATCTGCCGGTGGTGGGGAATGTTGGTGTGTTTTGTCAAACCGATGAAGAGTATGAAGGTTTTTTGAAGTTAAGTCAGCAGTTGACTAAATTGTCAGACAATCCAAAGCAAAAATATTTTGAGTTAGAAGAACCGATGGTAATCCTGGCAGAAAGAGATGTTCCAGAAGCTGAATATACCCATCTCTATATCCGAAAGCCTGATCCAACTCCTTTTGGTCAGTATTTGGGTGACATTGGTTTTGTGATGGAACGAGATGAATATATTGATTTTAAAAGGTCAGTCAAAGCGGGAAAGGTAAAAGGTGCAGAAATTTATGACCGCCCGGGCTGGGATGCGGTAATGATTACCAATCCCAACATCAACTCCGCCGCTTTTGTGATGACCAAACCCTCCACCGAAAAAGTAAGGGTTATGTTTTAAGCTTTGCTAATTTAGGATTAATGAGTTTAAAGCTTCTGTTATACTTCAATCATGAAACCAGCGTTGGTTGTTATTGATATGCAGAAGGACTTCTTTAAAAAAGAGGAATTGGAAAATCAAAGGCAGACTTTGGTTGGTAATATCAATGAATTGGTTTGCCAATTTCGTCAGCAGGCATTTCTCGTTATTTGGATCAAGCAGACATGGAAACCTGATTTGAGTGACGCTCATCCAATTAACAGGAAAACAGGTAAAAAATTGGTTATTGAAGGAACAGAAGGGAATGAGTTATTAGACGGTTTGAATTTTAAGGACACCGACTATTTAATTGAAAAGAAAAGATACAGCGGTTTTTTCAAAACAGATTTTGATGATTTGCTTCACGAATTGGGAATAGATACTTTGGTTGTCTGCGGTATCAACACTCATGCCTGTGTTCGGATGACGACTATTGATGCTTATCAAAGAGATTACGAAATAATTCTAGCGGAAGATTGCGTTGGTTCGTATGACCAGGAACACCATGATGTGACAATACGTTACTTCAGCCGGGCAATTGCCCAAATCAAATCAAACGAGGAAATTATTAAGCACCTTAAATAACGGGGTTAATTAAAAAAGTTTGGGGAGTTTCAGGCGGGAGAGGGCAGAGTTTTCGTAAAAGAGGACTTTGGTGTAAAATTTTGTAGTGCCTTATGTAGACATTAGTGGAACTGGTTTGATTGAAACTGATGAATTAAATAAATTCAAAAAAGAACTAATTGCCAAGTTTGGAGAAGCGATGGGAGAGGAGAAAGGCCAGGTTTGGATTAAGGATGCTTCCAGCGGTTACTTTAATTATACTTTAGATAAAGAAATCATGGTTATTACTGTTTATTATTATGAAGAAGAGGAAATACTTGAAAAACTGGCTGAGGCCTTGAAAGAAGTAGTATCAGGGTTTAGTTTTAATTTTGGAATTGACTTGCATTTGGTTGGAGATAAATACTATAAATCTTTTTTTAGCAAAGAGAATAAAAAATCATAAATTTTGTTTTAGTAGGTTTTTGAATTTTTCTTCGGTGAGGGTGGGGATGTCTTTTTGACGGGCTTGGGTGAGTTTTGAGCCGGGGTTGGTGCCGACGACAACATAGTCGGTGTCGTTAGTAACGGTAGAGGCAATTTCACCGCCGAGTTTTTGGACGGCTTCTTTCGCCTTCGGCCGGGTCCAGTTGTCTAGTGACCCGGTGAAGACAAATGTCTTTCCGGCCAGCGGTAGGTTATTTTGAGTGTAGGGGTTGGACAGCTTCAACCCGGCTTGTTTCATCCGGTTAATCATTTTCAGGTTGTCTTTACTGTCAAAAAACTGGACAATTTCAAGGGCGGTAACCGGGCCGACGTCATCAATATCCTCCAAATCCTCAACAGTTGCTTTTTGCAAGTCATTAAGTGTGTCAAAGTTTTTGGCCAGAACCCGGGCCATTTTTTCACCAACTTGGGGGATACCGAGGCCGTAGATAAAATTCGGCAGCTGTTGTTCCTTACTGTTTTCAATCTCTTTAAGAAGATTATCAGCCGATTTTTCAGCAAATTTTTCGAGAGGAACTAAATCTTTTTTGTCTAAGTAATAAAGGTCGGCAATGTTTTTAACCAGATTTTCATCAACCAGTTTCTGGGCGACTTTGCCGCCGACGCCTTCAATGTTCATTGCTGACCGGCTGGTGAAATGGGCTAAACTTTCTTTAATTTGTGCCGGACAGTTGATGTTTGGGCAGTGGACGTGTTTTAAATCATCGCTGACGGTAACTTCGGTGCCGCAAACCGGACACTCGTTAGGGATTTTAATTTTTTCTTCAGAGTCGTCGCGATTTTCTTTTATCGGTTTAACAACGTAAGGAATAACGTCACCGGCACGTTCAACCAAAACCGTGTCGCCGATGCGGATGTCTTTTCTTTCAATTTCGTCAAAATTATGGAGTGAGGCCCGCGAAACCTGAACACCGCCGATATTCACTGTTTCCAAAATAGCTACGGGAGTTATTTTTCCTGTCCGGCCAACTTGATAGTGAGTATTTTTTAATTTCGTAGTTTTCCGTTGGGGTTTAAATTTATAAGCAAAAGCATATCGAGGGCTGTCTGCGCGATAACCTAATTCTTGTTGGGTTTCCAAATTATTGACTTTATAAACAACACCGTCTATTTCATAGGCCAGATTATCACGGCGCTTTTCCATTTTTTGGTAGTAATCGATAAAATCATCGAAGTTTTTACAGATATCTATATTTTCCAGGTTAGTTTTTAAACCCCAGTCGGGGAGGGCCTTAATTGACTCTAAATGTGTTTCAAAACCGATTTCTAAGGCATTATTAATTTCGTAAAAAAAGAGATGCAGAGGTCTTTGGGCCGTGATTTGCGGGTCAAGTTGTCTTAATGACCCGGCGGCGGCGTTGCGGGGGTTGGAAAAAGGTTCTTGGTCTTTTTTTTGTCTTTTTTGGTTGTACTTTTTAAACTCGTCTTTTCTCATGTATACTTCACCGCGTACGATTAGTCTTTCCGGTAATTTATTTTCACCTCGGACAAGAAGTTTCAAAGGGACCTCGGGGATGGTTTTTATATTTTTAGTTATTTCATCACCTTTTTGGCCGTCGCCTCTTGTTGCCGCTTGGACTAATTTGCCGTTTTCGTAAATTAATTCAACCGCTAATCCGTCATACTTTGGTTCGGCGGTAACTTTAAATTCACCGTCAATATTTTTTTCTAATCTTTCCCAGGCATCTCGGGCTTCCTCTTCTGTTCTAACTGCCTGCAAACTGAGCATTGGCTGAGGGTGTTCAACAGTTTTTAGTTCATCAACCGGTTGATCACCGACCCGCTGTGTAGGCGAATCAGATGTTTTCAGTTCCGGATATTTTTCTTCCAGCCGACGAAGTTCTTCTTTTAAGTCATCATATTCGGCATCAGAAATTACCGGGTTATTTTTAATGTAATAGCGATAGTTGTGGTAGCGGATTTTATCGCGTAGTTGTTCAATCTTTTCTTTTGGCTTTGCGTTCATTTCTTTAAGAATTTTAACAAATCGTTTAGTTTCCAGGTATTAATGACATTTTCTGGTTCCAGCCAGCCGCGGCGGGCTTGGTAGACGCCGTATTGAAGGTTTTTTAATTCTTCGGTCCGGTGGGCGTCAGTGGAGATAACAAGATTTAGCCCCATTTCTTTTGCCTGTTGGGCTTGGCGGTCGTTGATATCCAGCCGGGATGGATGGGCGTTGATTTCAACAGCTACCTGGTTTTCTTTAGCGGCTTTAAAAACCGCCTCGAGATCAAAATCCATTGGTTTGCGGTTATTGATTATTCTTCCGGTTGGGTGGGAAAGAATATTAACCGCTGGATGTTGGACGGCTTTAACAATTCTTTCTGTTTGCTTTTCCCGCGGCAGGTTAAATTTGGTGTGAACGGAAGCAAGGACAATATCTAATTTAGCTAAAGTTTGATCAGCCAAGTCCAGTGAGCCATCTTCCATGACATCCGCTTCAATTCCGGCAAGAATTTTTATTCCGTCAATTTTATTATTTAATTCCTTGATTTTCTTAACTTGGTTTTTAACACCTTCTTCATCGAGGCCGTTAGTTATTCCCATATAAGCCGAGTGGTCAGTAACGGCAATGTACTGATGACCAAGCTCTTTTGCCGCCTCTCCCATTTCTGCTAGAGAATAACGGCCGTCGCTGTCTGTTGAATGCATCTGAAGGTCACCTTTTAAGTCATTAACAGTGATTAAGTTTGGCAGTTTGTTTTGCCGAGCTGTTTCAATTTCTCCTCTTGCTTCTCTTAATTCCGGAGGAATAAACTGAGCATCAAAAAGATCATAAATTTCTTTTTCACTTTTTCCTGCTAGTCGTTTGTCTTTTTTATCGAAAACTCCGTATTCATTAACTTTCCAGTTGTTTTTTATAGCCAGGTTGCGGAGCTCAATGTTGTGATATTTTGACCCGGTAAAGTAGAGAAGTGCAGCGCCGTAGCTGTTTGGGTCAACCACCCTTATATCAACCTGCATTCCGGTGCGGAGTTTTACAGTTGATTTTGTTTCTCCCTGGGAGACGATTTTGCCTATGCCGTCATATTCAGTGAATTTTTGGATAACAGCTTCTTTATTTGTTGATGTGGCAAGAATGTCAATATCCCCGATGGTTTCTTTTTTTCGGCGGTAGCTTCCAGCGGCTTCGACCTCTTTAATTTCGTCAATGCTTTTTAAGTAATCAATCAAAGGATTAATTTGTTCTTCGGCAATTTTAAGCAGAGTTCTTTTCTGCCCGCGTTCTTTATATTCTTTAACCGCTTGTTTTATATTTTCCTGGGTTTTTTCTCCGAATCCTTCCAGGTTTTTTATTTCGCCTTTTTTTAAACTATTCTCAAGGTCTTTTATCGACGAAATGTCCAGCTCTTGGTGGAGTTTAGCGACTCTTTTTGGTCCCAAACCTTCAATTTCCAAAATTTGGGTTAATCCAACCGGGAGTTCTTTTTTGAGTTTGTTCAATTGTTCCAGCTCACCGGTTTCAACAATTTCTTTAATTTTCTCAGCCAAGTCTTCACCGATTCCGGGCATTTGGGTTAAATCCTCGCCTTCTTTAATCATTTCCTGAATTTGACGCGACTGGTTGGTGATTAACCCGGCCGCTTCCCGGTAAGCCCGGACGCGGAACTGATTTGCGTCTTTAATTTCCAGTAAATCAGCAACTTTGTTAAAAATATCACTGATTTCGGAGTTATAAACTTTCATTACCTTATTATAAACTATCTATAAAAGATGATTTTTTAGGACTTCATACCTTTGGCGGCAAGAATACCGGAAATAGCCGCGCCGACAATATTTCCTGAGGCGCCGGCTCCGTCGCCGGCGACAAAAAGATTATTAATTTCCGTTTGCATTTTTTTATTAATTTTTATTCTATTACCGCGAAGTTTAATTTCCGGGGCATAAAGTAGAGTTGATCCGCGGTTAATTCCCGGTAGAACCCTTTCTAAAATTTGCAAACCCTCCAGTGTATTGGTTACTAACCGGTGGGGAAGAGCCATGGAAATATCCCCCGGAGTTACTTTTTTTAAAGTCGGCTCGACATAACTTCTTTTTATCCGTTCCCAGGTGCTTCTTCGGCCTGATCTTAAATCAGCTAATCGTTGAATTATCGGTTTCCGTCCGCCGATTATGGTTGCAGTTTTGGCAATAGAAATTGCATAATCAAGCGTATTTTCTACCGGTTCCGTTAATTGAATTTCAGTTGTTAAATTAAAATTGGAGTTTTTTGAATCGCCGTTGGAATTGGAATACCCGTTGACAGAAACGTAATCCTTGTAGTTTTCAATTGCAACTAAACCGTTCGGGCAGGGACAGAAAGTTCTGACAACGTCGTCATAGGTCGGTGTTTGAAAAGAATATATGTTTTCGTGCATGATTTTTGAGTGTTTTTCCATTATGCTGGCCGGAAATTCCACCCTAACGCCAATTTCAACTTTTTGATATGAATAGTCAATGCCGATTTCCTTGGCTTGGTTCTGAAGCCAGCTGGCCCCAATTCTTCCCGGAGCGAGCAGGTATTTTTGGGCGGTGAATATTTTTTTATTGTTTTTTACTCCTTGAACTTTACCGTTTTTGACAATTATTTTGTTGATTGGTGTATTGCAGAGAATTTCCACGCCTTGGTTCTCTAATTTTTTAGTGATATTTTTTACCACTTGAGGCAGAACGTCACTGCCGACATGTTTACATTTTCTTAAATAAAGCTGAATTCCTTTTTTATGGCACGCTTTAACCAGATTTTTAGCTTTTTTATCGTCTTGGGGTGTGAGTGGAGCGTTGACACCGAATTCTGTAAATAAATTGTCAACATAGTCTAAATAAATTTGATATTCATCGACTGAAAAAAGGTCCAAAAGTTTTTCATGTGAAAGAACCGGTGTAAAATGCAGTTTGCCGTCTGAAAAAGTTCCGGCTCCACCGACGCCGGTCATTGTTTCCGTTTTTTTCCTTTTTCCAATTGGATTTCCCTGTTCAATTATCAGTACTTTTTGCGGGCTATTTTTGGTCAGTTCATAAGCGGCAAATAATCCGGCGGGACCGGCACCAACTATAATATAATTGTATTTCATTTTATGACTAGAAAGAACTGACCGATACTTAATTCTATCATTTTGATTGCTTAAATCAACCGGTTGCGGGTTCTTCGAGTTTTGTGAGAGGCAAAATTATTATCCGATAAAAAATATATTTGTGGCACATTAAATTGTAATAGCAGGGTTTACCCTGCGTTGTTTAGCGCAAACTAACCCACAGTCTTTCACCGAAACTTGTGTCATGGACAAGTCAGGAGATAGTATCACCTGAGAGGTGTCAGGACGACACCTCTTAGGTGATGCGTGGGACACGGTTTAGAGCTCGGTCGAAATGACATTGTTTTACATAATCTGATAAGGTTTAACATAGAAGTGTAAACGATGCTTCTTAACCACAACACCGGTTGCGTGGTATACTTAGTAGATGAACAGAAAAAAGTATACTATTCTCCACTCTAACGATATCCACGGTGATTTTTTGGAGGAGGTCCGCGAGGGCAAGGATGAACTGATCGGCGGTTTGGCTTTGCTTTCCGGATACATCAATCAGGTTCGAAAAGAAGAGAAGAATGTTTTTTATTTGGTTTCCGGTGATATGGTCCAGGGCTCAATCATTGATTCTGAATATAAGGGCATTTCGACAATTGAGGTAATGAATTATCTTGCCCCTGATGTGGTCACTCTTGGGAATCATGAATTTGACTACGGTCTTCCGCATTTGCTTTTTTTGGAAAAGATGGCCAATTTTCCGATTGTCAATGCCAATTTATACATCAAAAAATACAACAAACGGTTGATGAATCCTTATTTAATACTTAATAAAGACGGCTTTGACATTTTGTTTACCGGAATTATTACTGAGAAAGTGATGGATTCAATTAAAATGGATGAGCTCGTTGGAACATTTATTTCTCTTGAGGAGGCAAAAGATGAAGTTGGCAAAATCTGCAATGCTTATAAAGATGACGATATTGATTTAACAATTCTATTAACCCATATCGGCTTTGAGTCTGATGTTGAATTAGCAAAAATGCTTGAACCGGAGTGGGGCGTTGACATGATTATTGGAGGACACTCACACACCAAATTAGAAAAGCCGAAATTAGTTAATAATATTCTCATCGCCCAGGCCGCTGTTGGCTCCGACCAAGTCGGCCGTTTTGATATCGTTGTTGATGACGATACAAACAGCGTTGTTGATTACCAATGGCAATTGATTCCGATTGATAATAATTTGGCCGAACCGGACAAACAGTTGAGAGAGTTTATTAATTCTTTTAAAGAAGAAACTGACCGTAAATATAATACTTTAATTTGCAAATTTGCCGAAAAATTAACTCACCCAAAACGGGAAGAGGAAACCGCATTAGGGAACCTAATTGCTGATGCTTTTGCCGCCCATGCCCAGACTGATGTTATTTTAGTTGGAAGCGGCTCAATTCGGGTTAAAGAATTAGGACCGTTAGTTCGATTAAGGGATTTTACTGCCTGTTTCCCTTACGATGATAGTTTAACCCGCTACTCAGTCACCGGAACGCATTTGAAGCAGATTTTCAGCCATATAATGCGGCCTGAAAACCGTGACGGTGAAGGAGAGTGTTACCAAGTAAATAAAGGGGTTAAGGCAGTTTATAATGATAAGGAAAAAAAGCTGGAAAGTTTGGAAATAAATAACCACCCGGTTGAAAACACAAAGTTTTATACTCTATGTTTACAGGGATATCATTTTAATAATTCTAAAGATTATCTTGGTTTGCCACAAAAAGAACTAACTGAATCCGGTGAGTCTAAAACCGTTGCCACTTCCGCCCAACAGGTTTTAGAAGAGTTTTTACGTAATCACCAGAATGCTGATTGTAAAGTAGAGGGTAGGTTGGTTTATAAATGA
>CAZBPF010000006.1:0-3870 GCA_964493745.1 uncultured Gammaproteobacteria bacterium | reverse complement strand
TTGGTTTGATGTATTTGACCTTTCAGATAGTACCGCATGCCCATTAGACATAGGATGAAGAAATTATTACTTATTTTATTATCCGCTGTAGTTTTAATTGCCAGTCTTTCTTATATGCTGGTCAATTTTGTTTTAATTGACCGGCAGTCGATGCAGAATGAAGAACCAAGTCAATCAATAATTACTCCACAACCAATTGATACACCAACGCCGTCTCCAGAAGTTGAGCTTTCCGAGGATTGGACTAGATTTTACGATGCCAACAAGAAAGTGGAGGTAGCTTATCCTTTCGACTGGACACCGCGGCCGGCTACCGGTCTACAGGGTGAGACAGCTATTTACAGCTTTGATCCTAGTGCGGAAGCAGGCAGGGGAGGTGTTCCGGCTGATGAACTAAAAGTTGGAGTGGTTTATTTTGGTTCTGATGATGATCGAGAAATTGAATATTCAGAAACAGAAATTATCTCTGAAGAAGAAACTACTGTTAACAGTTATCCGGCAGTTAGGAGAGTGGTTGAAGGTGCTTTTGGCCAAAGTATTAACACTCAGGTAGATACAGCCAATGGAAGATATTTAATTTCCGCTTATCCGGCAGAAAGTGATTTAATAGAGGTTTACGACCGAATTTTAGAACATATTAAGTTGGACGCTGATATTGAAGTCAGTTTAAATCAGCCGGAATTAGGCGCTCAAATTGAGTCGCCCGTAACTGTTCAAGGCAAAGCGCCGGGCACTTGGTTTTTTGAGGCCGCTTTGCCGGTTGAAATTGAAACCGCTGGCGGACAGATTTTGGCGGAAGATATATTTATTACCGAACAAGACTGGATGACCGATGAGTTACTTGATTTTGAAATTAATTTGGATTACAGCGATCCTGAGGTGAATTTTGGATTTATAAAAGTTATAAAAAATGACGTTTCCGATATCCCTAGAAATAAGCACTTCTTTTACTGGCCAGTTAGATTTTAACTAAAGAAAAGTAATTTTACGGCTGAGATTAAGGTTATGCTGTAGAGAATTATTTGGAGATATTTAGTTTTTATTTCAAGACCGATTTCAGTTCCGGCAATACCGCCAGCGATACTGCTGGTTGTTAAAGGAATTAAAAGTTCTAAGCCGATAACATTTTTGATTTTTAAAAAGAATAAGATTGGAACTATTGACATAGCCGCATCTGCTGGTTTAATGTTTATTGATGTGTTTTGCAGTTTTGCTTTGCCTAATAAAGAAAAAGCCAGGATCATAATCAAACCCCGTCCGGCACCGTAAAATCCACCGTAGATGCCTAAAAAAAAGCTTACAATTGCCAAAATTATTTTAGTTTTTCTTTCGCCGGCAATAACCGGCCTTTTTTTTATTAGTTGGTTATAAAAATTGCCTAGTATTCCTAAAATTTTTGAGTTGTTATCTTTAGAGAATCGAGGCATTAATATCAGTAGAAAAACCATTAGTATGCCGGCAATGTGATTGAGTGATTGGGGTGTGATTTCTAAAAGTAGAATTGCTCCTATTACGCTCCCTAATCCGGCAAAAAGGGCAAAAAATATCGCCTGATGCCAGTTTATCAGCTTTGTTTTTGATAAAGAAAAAATTGTAGTTATCGATTGAATAAGTGCAATTACCTGGGTGGTTACTATTGCTTTTAAAGGTGATATGCCGATGAGAGTAAGTAAAGCAAAAATAATTAAATTGCCTCCGCTGAGAACTGTATTGATGAATCCGGAAATAAAACCAAAAATAGTTAGTAAAAACAGGTTTAAAAAGAACATAATTAAGGATATCATGAATCTTTCTCAGCTTTTTTTCAGCTTAGTGATATAATTTAAACTCAGTCCGTATTTCGGGCAAGTGGAGCGTAACAATGCGAATATTAGTAGTTGAGGATGAGCATAAAATTGCCAACTCACTAAAAACCGGTTTGGAACAGGAAACGTATGCGGTCGATGTCGCCTATGACGGTGAAGAAGGTTATGAGTTAGTAGTTGCCGAAGATTATGATTTGATTATTTTAGATTTGATGCTTCCGAAAATGAACGGCATGGAAATTTGCCGTCAGCTTCGTCAGGAAGATAATATTCACACTCCGATATTAATTTTAACTGCTAAAGACGCAGTAGAGGATCGGGTTAAGGGTTTAAATTGCGGCGCTGACGATTATTTGGTTAAGCCGTTTGCTTTTTTAGAATTACTGGCCCGGATTAGAGCTTTAATACGCCGGCCGAAAAATAATTTGTCCCCGGTGTTAAAAGTAGGTAATTTAAGTCTGGATACTATTAATATTCAAGTAAAAAGGGGTAATAAGCAGATCGAACTGTCTAAAACCGAGTTTTCATTATTGGAATATTTAATGCGTAATGCCGGAAAAGTTGTTTCAAAAGACCAGATTATTAGTCATGTTTGGGATTATGACGCTGATGTCTTGCCAAATACAGTAGAAGTTTATATTGGTTATCTGCGTAAAAAACTCGGTCAGCCGGATTTAATTAAAACAGTCAGAGGCTTTGGATATAAAATAGAGTTATATTAGCTGTTAGCTTATAGCTTTTAGGAGTTAATAAAGATGTATATTAAATCTTTTAAACAATTGATTGTTTGGCAACGGGCCGTTGAGCTTACAATTGAGATATATAAGGTTACTAAGAAAATGCCCAAGTGTGAAACATATGGCCTTGTTAGTCAAATGCGTCGAGCTGCTGTTGCAATTCCATCTAATATTGCTGAAGGTAAAAAAAGAAAAACAAGAAATGATTATTTACATTTTTTAAGAATATCAGACAGCTCAGCCGCAGAGTTAGAAACGCAGATTATTATTTCCACTAAAATTTATAAAAATATTGACTTCGAAAAATCTAAAGGATTACTAGAAGAAGTTCAGAAAATGTTAGTTACAATCATTAAAAGTTTAGAAAGGAAAAGCACTAAAAGCTAATTTCTCTATCAGCTAAAAGCTATTTTAATATGTTTAATCTTTTTAGCTCGGCAAGAATAAAACTAACCGCTTTTTATTTAATTATTGTTATGGCGGTCAGTATTACCTTTAGTGGTTTAATTTATCGAAGTGTTGGTTTGGTTTTTCACCGTCGATTAGGGCTTATTGAAAAGAGGATGAGATATATGCATCCAAAACAGGAGTTTAGTTTTGTTGAAGACGTTCAGGCAGCAAGGAAAACAGTTTTATATAACCTTGTTTATATTAACCTGGGAATTTTTGGACTTGCCGCCGGCGGCGGATATTGGTTGGCCGGGAAAACATTACGTCCGATTGAACAGGCAATGGAAGACCAAAAGCGGTTTGTTGCTGATGCTTCTCATGAACTACGGACTCCGCTTACAGCTTTAAAAACGTCAATGGAAGTCGGCTTACGTAATAAAGCTTTAACAATGAAAAAAGCAAAAAAGATTATCCACAATAATTTGGAGAGTGTTGACGAGATGCAGTCTTTGGTCAATAACCTTTTGAGCTTAGCAAGGTATGATCAAAATGGCCAGGGGTTGGAACTTGAAGAAGTTGATTTAAGCGAAGTTGTGAAGCGAAGCGTTGACAAAATCAAGCCGCTCGCTGACGAAAAGAAAATAAAAATAAATCTTGAACTAAAGGGAGTTATTGTTAAAGGGGATAAAGAAAGTTTAGAAAGAATGATAGTGATTTTTTTGGATAATGCGGTTAAATACACAGATAAAAATGGAAAAATAAAAATAAAAGTTAATAGAAGTAAAAATAGGGCAGTAATAAAAATTAGAGATACTGGGAGGGGAATACCGGAAGAAGATTTGCCTTTTATTTTTGACCGTTTTTACCGGGTTGACGATTCGCGGTGTAAAGATGATGTGTGCGGCTACGGACTTGGGCTGTCAGTTGCTAAAAAGATT
>CAZBPF010000005.1:4773-21319 GCA_964493745.1 uncultured Gammaproteobacteria bacterium | reverse complement strand
TTTAATAGATTTTTGCGGGTTATTTGTGGGCTCAATATAATCCATAAAATAATAATCACGGTTGCAGTTGGTTTTTCCACCTTGATATGTTTGGGGAACAGAAGCGCTAACTTTTTTTGATTTTTCAAAAAAGAACAGTTCATTATTTAGGGAGCTGTCATTTATTATTCTTAAAACAAATTTTTTCTTGATTCTTGCAGCGTTGATAACATACATTTCATTTACGTCTCCTTTTTCTAGTGGGGTAATTTCTCTAGGTTTGGAGTTGAAATTTTTCTTGAAAATTAAGATTATTTCTTTTTTATTTAATTTGTTAGTCACTGACCTTATTATACAAGTTAATTTTTGAAGTAAGAAAGTTTGCCCAAAATGGTATAATCTCCTATCTTGACAAAAAATGAATACTTGAGACATTTTAAGCCTGAGCTGACTTTACCAGAAATTGATTGGCATGAAATGCTTACCCAGCAAGTTGTTTTTTCTCCCGACTTAACAAGAAATGCTTTGATACTTGCTAAGCATGAATTAATGTCAAAATCGGGACCAAACCTTGAACGCAGAAAAGAATTATCGCCTAAATGGTTTGATCCATGGATAAACGATATTTTTAGCAAAGAACAAACTTGCGGATCCCCACTAGTTAGTTCGGCAAAAATTATGTTGCTAGACGAAATAAACGATTATTTGAGAGAAACTGGAAAATGGTATAACAGCGGCATTTTAAATGTTGCTGGTGCTGAAGGACACCCAGGACATCGACATGCTGCAAGTTATATGATAGAAAAAGGTTTTTTCCCAATTTGGGTTTTTGAACAAGAATCATATTTAGAAAGATATAAAGTCAGAGGTGGTTCTTATTTAAGCTTAGAGTTGAGATTATCAATGTGGTCGCATTATTTTGATAATTGTATTTTAACGGTTGCCCCTGAACGTGATCCGGATATGAGTGTTAAAGATCATTATCAAAAAATATTTGATCAAGCAGGTGCTCGATATTCATTGGCATATTTTAGTGACCCATATTGGGATGAAAAAATTAATCGTGGCGAATTCCGACCGGATTTGATAATTCCAGTATTGCCGGAAGTTCAAAGGACGACCAATAGGGTTATGAGATTAATGCCAGATATTAGATTGTAAATTAGTTTGAAACTTGCTTTTTTTGCTTGCCTTATTCGTTCTTTGTATAATTAAGGTATGAGTTTAAGTATTGGGATTGTTGGATTGCCGAATTCGGGAAAGTCGACGTTGTTTAATGGTTTGCTCGGCCGGCAGGTGGCCAAAGCGGAGAGTTATCCTTTTTGCACTATTGAGCCGAACACCGGAGTGGTCGAAGTCCCGGATGCCCGGTTAAATAAAATAGCCGAGATTGTTCAGCCGAAGAAAAAGGTTCCGGCGGCAATAAAGTTTGTCGATATTGCCGGCTTAGTTGAAGGGGCGCATAAAGGCGCCGGTTTGGGAAACCAATTTCTTTCTCATATTAGGGAAGTGGACGCGATTTTGTATTTACTACGCGACTTTGACGGTTCAGTGGCAAAAGCCGGATCAATTAATCCTCCGGTTGATTATGAAGTTTTACAAACGGAATTAGTTTTGAAAGATTTGGAAACCCTGGAAAAGGTAGCTAAGAAAAAAGTAGTTGATGATAGTGAAAAAAAAAGAAAAAAGCTGGCAGAAAAATTAATTCCCGGATTGGAAAAAGGCGCTTCGGCAATCGATATTCAATTAACTGACGAAGAGGAAGAGGTAATCAAGGAGCTGTTTTTATTAACCGCTAAACCATATATGAGGGTGATTAACGTTAACGAAGAAGCGGATTTCAGAGAAAAAAGAAAAGAATATCGAGATTTAGATCCGGTAATAATTTCTGCAAAGTTTGAGTCGGATTTAACTAAATTATCTCCGGAAGAAAAAAAAGAGTTATTAAATAAAGAATACGAGTCAACTTTGGATAAAATTATCAGCCGGGGTTATCAACTTTTGGACTTGGTTACTTTTTATACAATTAAAGGCGGTAAAGAAACCAGAGCATGGCCGATTAA
Organism: uncultured Gammaproteobacteria bacterium; assembly: GCA_964493745.1. Lineage (GTDB taxonomy): Bacteria > Patescibacteriota > Microgenomatia > UBA12405 > JAHJSD01 > CAYSLZ01. The sequence continues at coordinate 19,277 of CAZBPF010000005.1, read as the reverse complement.
ACATGGTTCAGAAGTTATTCAAGCGGCCGGTTTGGTGCATAGTGATTTTGCTGAAAATTTTATCCGGGCGGAAGTGGTTAATTACAGCCGGTTTGTTAAATATGGCAGTTGGCTGAAAGCAAAAGAAGACGGCAAAGTGAAGACAGAGGGTAAAGATTATTTGGTTGCTGACGGCGATATTATTGAATTCAAAACATGAAAAAGCTATTAGTTGTTTGCGGACCAACAGCGATTGGTAAAACCTCCGTCGGAATAAAACTTGGCAAGAAATATTCCGGAGAAATAATTTCAGCCGATTCCCGGCAGGTGTATAAGGGTATGGATATTGGTACCGGTAAAGACATTGGAAATTCATCAGTTTTCAATTTACAATTTACAATAAATAAATATGATGTTGGGTTTTATGAAATTGATGATGTACCGGTTTGGTTGCTGGATATGGCAGCGCCTGACCAACAGGTTACTGTTGCCGATTGGCTGAAGGGAGCAAAAAAAATTGTACAAAGTTTACAAAATGAAAATAAAGTGCCCATAGTTGTCGGTGGAACCGGATTTTATATTCATGCATTAATTGAAGGAATTGATACTTTGGGGATACCGCCGGACGAAAAATTAAGAGAAAAATTAAATAAACTTCCGGTAGCCGAACTCCAACAAAAACTTAAAAAAGTCGCCCCAAAGGTTTATCAGAGTTTAAACCGGTCAGACCGGAATAACCCACACCGATTAATACGAAAAATTGAGATAGCTCAAGCAAAGGAAAGTAAACACTTCGATGATTCGAATCATCGAAGTCTTTTAGAATCAGGGGCGGATGTTTTAAAAATTGGATTGAAGGCGCCAAAGAAATATATATATAAGAGGATAGACCAGCGGGTTGAAGAGCGGCTTGATCAGGGATTATTAGAAGAAATTAAAGAACTTTTAAGTAATGGTTACACTTGGGATGACCCGGGAATGAATACTTTAGCTTATAAAGAATTTAAAACTTTATTCACTCCAAAAGCGAAAGTATCCACGCTCCAGGAGCGTGAGTTAAACCAATCGATTCAACGGTGGAAATACGATGAACACGGTTATGCCCGCCGGCAGTTAACCTGGTTTAAAAAGGATAAAAAAATAAAATGGTTTGATATCAGCCAAGACAATTGGTTTGACGATTTGGAAAAATTAGTTCATAATTGGTATATTGAAGACAATGGCTGAGAAAATAAACAAAATAGAAATATCACACCGGACAATAATCTTTACCGTTCTTTTTTTATTGTCTCTGCGTTTTTTATACGAAATCAGGTCAATTTTACTTGCCCTTTTTATCTCAATAATTTTAATGGCCGCCCTTAATCCATTGGTAGACAAATTGGAAAGAATCGATGTTCCACGATGGGTCGCGATATTATTTCTCTATGCCTTAATGCTTGCTTTTTTAATTGGCCCTATTGCGGCACTTATTCCGCCTTTGGTTGAACAGACAAGCAAGTTGGTTAATGCTCTGATGAGCTTGGCGGATGAATTAGCGGTTTTGGGATTATCTTCAGCAAACTTACAATCCCAGCTTCAGGAGTTAGGCGGTTTGCCGGCCCAAATTGTTAAATTATCTTTATCAGTGGTTTCAAACATCGCCTCAATAGTCGGAATTTTAATTATGACCTTCTATTTATTAATGGAACGGGCTAATTTGGAAGAGTTTTTATTATTTTTATTTGGTCAAAACGGTAAAGACCGGGCAGATTCGATTGTTGACAAGTTAGAAGACCGGCTGGGAGGTTGGGTTAGAACCCAATTTTTACTGATGACAATTATCGGCAGTATGAGTTACGTCGGTTTCCGAATTTTAGGTATAAATTTTGCTTTGCCTTTAGCAATAACCGCCGGAATATTAGAGATGTTGATTTATATTGGTCCGATAATAACCGCGATATTAGCTTTTTTGGTTGGACTGCTCCAGTCGCCGCTGATCGGGTTAATGGCTCTCGGGTGGAGTATTTTGATACAGCAGATAGAAAACAACATCCTGGTCCCTCAATTAATGAAAAAAACGCTTGGTGTTAATCCTTTAGTTACTATAATCGCTTTGGCTGTTGGCTTTAAAATCGGCGGAATAGCCGGGGCAATTTTATCACTTCCGGTATATCTAACTTTAGAGGTTTTATTTGAAGAATTTCTTCTAATAAAAATAAAAAGAAAACAGGGTGAGTAAGCCAGATTCTGTATCATAGTTCATTTATCTAAGCTCTCTACCTGGCTTTATAATGAGGAAGGCGCTCTAGCCGATTTGAGATTGCTCAGGGGAGGGTTGCCTCGTTTCACCCCGTTGAACCACCCAATGTGGTTCACGGCTCGTCTCTGTGGCCCTATCTCTTCCCTGCCTTCTTGAGTCTGGACTTTCCTCCCCGATATAACATCGGGGTAAACTATCTCACCCTGTTATGTTGTATTATAACATGTTTTCTATGCTTACTCAGCTTTGACAAATTTAAACATCTTTGTACCACAGTCAGGACATTCGGCTTTAACATAAGGCCGTCCGTTTTTTGCTGTTCCGTGTTCAACATTGAAGTCTTCGACTTCTTTTTTATCTCGACACTTAACACAGTAAAAGTTCATTTTTTCCTTCACCTCCTTTCTTCAAGGCAGGAGCTTGTAACAGGCACAATATATCATATTCCAGGTATAGATTGCAAGCGGCAGTTCTGATATTGACAGGAGAGCATTAATAATTGTAGAATCAAATTAAGGTGGATATGGAAATATTTTTGGTTGTTTTAGCGGTTTGGAATATAACTTTGTCATATTTATTATGGCGGATAGCAAGGGAAATTCGGCAGGTTAATAAGGATATTAAGCCGTCTAAGCTTAAAGAGATAAATAAGAATATCGAGAATCTACAAATCAGTTTAGATCGTCTTAATGACCAAAGTCAATTTTATTTTCAAAAAGCCAGTTTAGTCAAATTTAATCCTTTTTCCGAGCTGGGTGGTGAACAAAGCTTTTCGTTGGCCTTGCTTGATGATAATAATCAAGGTATAGTAATAACAAGTTTGCATGGGCGGCAGGCAACAAGGATATATACAAAATTGGTTGGAGATGGTAAAGTTAAACTATCTGAAGAGGAGAAAAAAGCAATAAAACAAGCGACTAAAAAGAAAAAATGAGTAAAAATATAAAGTTAGTTTTAATTGGTTTGGGAATATATTTAGTAACTACCGGTATTAGTTTTGGTGTTTTCTCAAAAACTAAAACTGCTTCACCGGTGGCTTCACCGATTGTTGATGAAGATGACTCTCAAAACCAGCAAAAAGGTTCATTTCAAGGTTCGAGAACAGCTGTATGTCCGATAAATGGAGCTAAATATACGGAGGAACAAAAACAAATTTGGGAAAATAGACGGCCTTTGCTGGTAATGATTGAAAACCACCAGGAATCACGGCCTCAATCCGGGTTGGCAAGAGCCGATGTTGTTTATGAGGCGGTTGCCGAAGGCGGTATTACTCGGTTAATGGGTGTTTATTACTGTCAGGCAACTGAACCGTACCAGCGTGAATACGATTTAGGTCCGGTCAGGTCGGCCAGAACATACTATCTTGATTGGGCATCTGAGTATGGCGAATATCCCCTTTATGTCCATGTAGGTGGAGCTCACTGCAGTGAAGAAGGGGGCGTATGTACGTCTGATCCGCGAACTCAAGCCCTTGAACAAATAAGTCAATACGGTTGGCAGGATTCGGCGCATCACAGTGATTTAAATCAGTTTAGCTTGTCCTATGACCAGTGTAGACGTGAACCGGAACGCACCGGTGTAGCCAAAGCAACCGAACATACGATGTATTGTGATTCTGAAAATTTGTGGGATGTAGCCGAAAACCGGGGATTTGAAAATGGCTGGCAGGAAGACTTCCGCATGTGGAAATTTAAAGAAGATTCTCCGGCAGACGGTGAAGTGGAAGAAATAAGTTTTAATTTTTGGGAGGGCTACAGCGCTTATCAGGTTACTTGGCAATATAATGAAGAAGATAATTCTTATCTGAGATTTAATGGCGGCGAAAAACATGAGGACTTTTTAACCGGGGAACAATTGAAAAGCAAGGTTGTTGTTATTCAATTTATTCAAGAAATCGGTCCGGTTGACAAGCATAAGCATTTGGTTTACGAAACTATTGATAGTGGTAGGGCCTTGATTTTTCAAGACGGGGGAGTAATTGAAGGAAACTGGTCAAAAGACTCGCGTCAGTCAAGGACAATATTTACTGATGCCGATGATAATGAGATTGAATTTAGCCGCGGTCAAATTTGGATTGAAATCCTGCCTCTTGGAAATAAGGTAGATTATGAAACCGATTAATTCTCTAAAGAAACTAATTGTTTCCGAATCGAGGATAAAACTTCTTCAGGAGCTTTATTATCAGCCGAATGAAATGTTTTATATCCGCCAGTTGACCAGAATGACTGAAGAAAAATTGAATTCTATCCGTAGAGAATTAAAAAACTTGGACCAATCAGGAGTATTGGAAAGTGAATGGCGGGGAAATAAGCGCTACTATTGGGTTAACCAGGATTTTGTTTTCTATCAGGACATTTTGTCTATTATTATGAAAACAAAGGGGCTTGGCCGGGATATAATAGAAAACGAGAAAAAAATCGGACAAATTAAATATGTAGTTTTTTCAGGCAAATTTGGTCGTAATATACAACCGGAAGATGATGAAATCGAGGTTTTAGTAGTCGGTCAAGTCGTCTTGCCGGAGTTGGGCAGTTTAGTCCGTAAAGAAGAAGAGCTTAGGGGTCGTGAAATTAATTATACGGTTATGGACTTAAATGAGTTTAAATACCGCAAAAAAAATCGTGATCCCTTTTTAACCCAGATTTTACTTCAAAGCAGAATCATGATAATTGGAAACGAGCAAAAAATGCTCAGCTAAAATAATATACGGTCTGCTTGTTTTCTTCAACTTAATTTTGTGTATAATTATTTAGTTTTGTGAATATAAAAGAACCTGATTATCAATACTGCCCGTTTTGTAAACAGGATTTAGAAATAAAAATCCAAGAAAATAAGGAAAGAAAATGGTGTTCTGATTGTAACTGGATTTATTATCCTCGGGTTGCAAGCTCCGTTATGGCTCTAATTCTCAACAAGAATAAAATTTTAATGGTTAAACGCGCCAGGAAACCTTATAAAAATACGTGGATGTTTCCGGCCGGGTTTATTGAATTTGCAGAGCATCCTGAAGAAGCGTTAGCTCGAGAAGTTAAAGAGGAAACCGGTCTCGATATAACAAAAACCAAGCTAATGAAAATTTATCAATGTAAAGATGACCCCAGAGCAATGGGTCATACTGTTTTTTGTTATCGGGTTGAAGTTAAAGATGGAGAATTAAAAACAGACGAAGAAGAAAACGCAGATATTGAATGGTTTAATATTGATAACTTACCTGAGATTGGCTGGCAAGTTCATAACCAAGTTATGAAAGAATTTTTATAGACTATTTTATTCCCAATTCTTTAGCAGTTTTCGGGACTTCTTTTAGCAGATATTCACGGTTGTTTTTATCTTTTTCGTCTTTTACTTTTTCAAATAGTGCTTCTAAAACTTGGCCGATTTCCGGCCCCGGTGAAATATTTAAAACCTCCATTACGTCATTACCGTTGATTTTTAAATCTTTGACTGAAAACGGTCTTTTTTGAACTTCTTTTAACCTCTTTTTAAATAATTCCGTCCGCCAGGATGTAGCCGGAACACCTGAGCCAAGCCGGTCGCCTGTTCGAATGTCAAGGATATCTTCTAAGTTGTTTTTTCCTACTCTTCTGATGAAACGTCTGATGGCCGAATCGGTTAATTTTTCATCAGGGGCAAATTGATGCCAGCGGACAAGCCGCCAAAGTCTGTTAACCTGGTCATTGGATAAACGCAGTCTTTTTCCGATGTCTTTTGCAATTGCTGCACCAACAACTTCATGGTTGTAAAAAGTGCGTTCATCGTCTTCGCCTTCCGCTGTAACCGGTTTGCCTACATCGTGAAGTAGGGCGGCTAGGCGGACAATTGGGTCCTCAGAGGGACAGTATCTTAAACAGTCAATACAGTGTCTCCAAACCGTGCTGATATGGTGTTTCGGTTGATCTAAGCCCTTACCTTTAATTAACTCCGGCATAATATGTTTAAGTAGTTCGGTGTTATAAAGAATAATAATTCCGTCGGCTGGATGGTCGCTGGCGATTAATTTTAAAAATTCGTCTCTGATTCTTTCCCAGGCAATCTTTTTTATTAAACCGGCGTTATTTTTGATTGACTGAAAAGTTTTGTTTTCTATGGTAAACCCCAGTTGGGTAGCTATTCTTACTGCTCTGATCAGCCGTAATGCATCCTCCTGAAACCGCTTATCAGGGTCGCCGACTGCTTTAATAACTTTATTTTCTAAATCTTCTTTTCCTTGATAGGGATCAATAATTTTTCGAATTTCGGATTTCGAATTTCGGATTTGAATTTTGAGTGCGATTGCATTTATACTAAAATCTCGGCGGGATAAATCTTCCTCTATTGATTTGCCCCACTCAACATTTTCCGGTCGGCGGAAGTCTTGATATTCTTTTTCTGTCCTAAAAGTAGTTACTTCAAAAATATCTTTTTTATTTTTTCCCATAACAATGCTCACCGTCCCGAATTGGTTGTTGTAGAAATGGTTTTCTGGAAATAAGTTTTGCATTTGGGAGGGAAGAGCACTGGTGGCAAAATCCCAATCGGCAATTGGGTATCCGGTTAGAATGCCCCTACTTGTTCCCCCGACAATATATATTTCAAAATTGTTTTTTTGAAACTCTTTTATTAATTCGACCACTTTATCGGGCAGTTGAACTTGGTCGCCTTGATGATATTTGATTAAATTATTTTTAGACATGTTAAACTAACCTATTATAGCAATGAAAAATAAATGGATACCAAATTACCCTGAAAAAATAACCAAGAGTGACGGCCGGCGTAAAATTTTGCGAATACTGACAGCCAACCGTGGGATTGATAAGAGTGATTTAAAGAGTTTTTTAAAACCTTGCCGGCCGGCTGAGTTAAGACACAAAGATATTGGAATAAGTGAAAAAGAGTTAAATAAAGCAGTGGAAATAATTAAACAAGTTGGAAAAAAGAAGAAAATAATTATCTATGGTGACTATGATATTGACGGGTTGAGTGCTGCCGCTGTTCTTTGGGAGGCATTATGGAAATCCGGTTATAATGTTTTGCCTTATATTCCTGACCGGAAAACCGGATACGGGTTAAAAAAATCGGTAATTAAACGGTTAATTAAGAAGTATCCGGATTTATCTTTAATAATTACTGTTGACAACGGTATTGTTGCTTACAGTGCAGTCGAATTTGCCCGAGACAAGGGTTTAAAGGTTATTGTAACCGATCATCATTTGACTGGCAGTCAGCAGTTAAAAGCGGATGCCCTTATTCATTCAACGCAAATAGCCGGTTGTGGAGTGGCCTGGTTTTTAGCCCGTCAGTTCGGCTATCAGTCAACCGGTCTGGTTGCTTTGGGAACTATCGGTGATTTACTTCCGGTTACCGGCGTTAACAGGAGTTTTGTCAAATTTGGTTTGCAGGAGTTAAGCCGGACAACGCGGCCGGGTATCAATGCTTTAAAAAAAGTTACCGGTTTGGAAAAAAACCAGCAATTACTGCCGTGGCAGATTTCTTTTATTATCGGACCTCGATTGAATGCCTCAGGAAGGGTAGATGATCCGATGGGCAGTTTACGTCTTTTGTGTACCAAAAACCCTCGTCGTGCTTTAGAAATAGCTCAAAGTTTAGATAATTTAAATAAACAGCGTCGGGAAATGACGGAATTCGGAGTTGATTTAGCTGAAGAAATTTTGTCTAAAAAAGACGAAATAATTTTGGTATCCAGTTCAGATTTCCATCCCGGCATAATTGGATTAATTGCCGGGAAGTTAACCGAAAAGTTTTACCGGCCGGCGGTTGCCGTGTCGCAAGGAGAAGAAGTATCAAAAGGTTCTGCCCGGTCTATACCCGGTGTTGATATTGTTGAAATAATTCGTCAAGCCAAAGATTTACTGATTGACGTTGGCGGTCATCCAATGGCGGCAGGATTTTCGGTAGAGACCAAAAATTTGGATAAATTATTTAAGGAACTTCAAAAAACTGCCCGAAAAAGCATAAAGAAATCGGATTTAGTTGCTAAAAAAAAGCTTGATTGTGAAATTGATTTTTCTTTGATTGATAAGCGCTTTTATAATTTTATTCAAAAACTTTCACCTTTTGGAGTCGGCAATCCCCAGCCGACATTTATGCTTAAAAAAGCGAAAATTCAAAGGATAAAAAGAATAGGCAGTAATTCCAGGCATCTAAAACTTTATCTGGATGATCCCCGGACATCTAAGATTGAACAAATTCCGGCGGAGGCCAAGTCAGACTTGGCTGAGGCCAAGTTTGACTTGGCTGAGGCAATTGGTTTTGGCTGGGGTGAGTGGAGCGAGAAAATAAATTCCGGTGATTTGGTCAATCTGGTTTTCAACTTTAATCTTAACCGTTGGAACGGAAAAGAAACCCTGCAGTTAAAGATAAAAGATATTGAGTTATGTTAGAATAATATTCATGAGAAGAACTTTAGCACTTCAAACACCGAATAAAATTGATGAAGAAGTCTTGCTTTATGGCTGGGTAAACAGTATCCGTGAGCACGGCAACGTGGTTTTTGTTGATCTCCGCGACCGATCGGGCTTAGTTCAATTAGTTGGAGACGAAGACTTAGCAGAGTTAGCTAAAGAATCAGCAATTAGGGTAAATGGAAAAGTTGTTTTAAGAGAGGAAAAATATTTTAACGATAAACTGGAAACCGGAAAAGTAGAAGTAAAAGTTACTGATGTTGAGGTATTAGCCGAGTCTAAAACCCCGCCCTTTGATATAACTTCACCTGGGTTGGAATTAGATGAGCGGGTACGGTTGAAATATCGTTATCTTGATTTACGTAGAAAAAGAATGCAGACAAATTTAAGGGATAGAAGCCGATTTATCAATCTTTGCCGACAGTTTCTTTTAAAAAAAGATTTTACCGAAATTGAAACTCCTCTGTTGACAAAATCAACTCCGGAGGGTGCAAGAGATTTTCTAGTTCCTTCACGACTTCAGCCGGGAAGTTTTTACGCTTTACCTCAGTCACCTCAACAATATAAACAACTTTTGATGATTGCCGGTTTTGAACGTTATTTTCAGATTGCTCGTTGCTTAAGGGATGAAGATTTAAGAGCGGACCGCGGTTTTGAACACACCCAGATAGATATAGAAATGTCTTTTGTTAAACAGAAAGATGTAATGAGTTTAGTTGAAAAAATGTTTATTAGTGTTTTTGACCAAATGGGAGCAAAGTTAAAAGAAAAACCGTTTCCAGTTTTTACTTATCGGGAGGCAATTGAAAAGTTTGGGGCTGATAAATTTGATTTACGCTCTGAACAGGAAAAAAAAGACGGCCTGCTTGCTTTTGCCTGGGTGAAAGACTTTCCTTTTTTTGAAAAGAAAAAAGGCGGCGGTTGGACCTTTACTCATAATCCCTTTTCGGATCCAATACCGGAGCACAAACAAAAATTATTAAACGGTAAAATTGAAAACATTTTAACAACGCAATATGATTTGGTCTGTAATGGGTTTGAAGTTGGCGGAGGAAGTATTAGAGCTAATGAGCCAGAAATATTGTATAAGGTTTTTGAAGTTTTGGGATATTCTAAGGATGAAATAGAAAAACAGTTTGGCCATATGCTGGAGGCCTTTGAATTTGGGCCTCCGCCTCACGGAGGTATTGCATGTGGGGTAGAGAGGTTAATAATGGTATTGGAGAACGAAGTGTCACTTAAAGAAGTTGTTGCCTTTCCTCAGACTTCTTCCGGGAAAACTGCGGTTATGGATGCACCGAGCAAAGTAAGCCCTGAACAATTAAAGGAATTGGGGATTAAACTTCGTTCTGACTAAAAATATAAATTTATGAAGATTTTTAGAATTTTTTTAGCTTGGCTGGGGTTATTATTTTTATTTGTTTTTTTTATTGCAATCCGCCGGGATATATACCGGATTAAAAGTTCTTCCGGCGATTTTTCTGCACGGCCGTTGCCAGAAGACTATACCGATAATAAAACAGAATTGCCTCAGCTTACGGCTCAGTCTTACTTGATAATGGATGTTAATACAGGTACAGTTTTAAAAGGAAAGGAAATTCATAAACGGCTTCATCCGGCTTCAATTACTAAAATGGCAACGGCAATTAATGGTTTAGAAACATATCCCTTAGGAGAAGTAATTAAAATTGACCAAGAATACCCGGTCGGCAGGAATATGGGTTTAGAAGCTGAAGAAAAAATAACTGTAAAAAATTTAGTTTACGGTTTATTGGTTCATTCAGCTAATGACGCGGCTTTTGTTTTAGCCGGGCAGTCAGAAGACCGGGTTAATAGGTTTATTTTCCGAATGAATAAATTTGTTAAACAACTAGGACTTAAAAATACTCATTTTGTTAATTTTTCAGGAGAAGAAGATAACAATCATTATTCAACTTCTTTTGATTTAGCCCATCTAGCCAGATTTGCGTTAAATAATAAAGTTTTTGTACAAGCAATACAAAACCAAGAAATGGTCGTTACCGATGTTACCGGGGAAGTTGAACATCAGCTGGAAACGACCAATGAACTTTTAACAAAAATCCCGGAAATTAAAGGAATTAAAACCGGTTGGACTCCTCAGTCTGGTGAATGTTTCGTTGGTTTGATTGAAATTAAAGACCGTCAGTTTATAACCGTTATTTTAGGCAGTGAAGACCGTTTTGGCGAAACGGAGCTATTAATAAATTGGTTGAAATCGTAGTGTCTTGTACCTGTCTAGGGCAACAACAGTGCAGGGCTTTACCTGCGTTGCACAAACTAAAGTTTACCTAATACGTTTAGGTTTACTCTTTCCATTCCGGAGGGATAGCTGGATAATATCCCATAAAGTTTTCATCGCCTTCAAAAACATAAATCGGCTGTAAAAAGCTGGTTGGCTGAAGTGGGTCATAGTAACCGAGATAAATTTTTCTGATTTTAACTCCGTCTTGTGAATTACCGTCAAAGGATGCTAAGAAATAATTACCGCTTTTAACTTCTTCCCATGCCGTTTCAATCGGTAGAATTGGATATTCGGAAAATTCTTGTCTGTCGCTTTCAAAATGGGTGTATTTGGCCTCAACTACTTGTTTGTTTTGAACACTCCGGCTGGTTATTAGAATTGAGACAAGCGATTCCGGATAGGTCGGGGACATAATCGGTTTTTCTTCGTCAACATTCTTCCTGAAAAGATTTACCCGGATAAAATCCGCTTCAGAAGCAGAAATGGCAGGAACAAGTTTTTCGCCTTTGATGCTCCAATAACTTACTTCATTATTTCCTTCTTCCAGTTCCGTGGTTAATTTTCCAATCTGTTTTAGAAAACTTTCGGCAATTTTTACGGCCTCACTAGTATTTGGTAAAGGTGGGGGATTAATAAGTGTTTGATCGTGGATATAATCATAGGCGTAAATAAAGTTTTGAGTTAATACGTTTATTTCAAGCTCAATTTTTGCTGTAGGATTAGTAAACTTGTAAAGGTTTTCTGTTAGTTTTTGGCCGTTTGTACTTAAGTTTAAGTTTTTGGCAATTTGTTGAGCGTCATCTAACTTTCTAAATTTACCGCCGAATTTAGATAAATAGACTACCTTGGCTCGGTCGCCTAAATCGGTCGGCAGTCCACCTTCAACCGTTTCTAATTGGAAGTTTATTGGAACACTGGTTTTTTGGTCCGGAAAATTGATATCGGGAAGTTTTCCGTAAGCCGCTTCCGGCGGCGGTTGGGAAGGAGGATGAAGTTTTCTCCAATAAGCCATAAAAATACCAAACCCGGTTCTTAAAATAAAAAAAGATAAAAGACCAATAATTCCTAGCTTTATTCCTCTTCTTACATAGTAAGATGTAATCGTCAACTGCGACATATAATTCAGTATAGCAGTGGTCTATGTTAAAATTCAAATATGTCAGATGTAAGAACCCGTTTTGCCCCAAGTCCGACCGGTTATGTTCATGTTGGCAACTTATATGGTGCTTATTTGGGCTATGCGTACGCTCAGGCCAATAAGGGTAAATTTATTTTGCGGATAGAAGATACTGATCAAAGCCGTGAAGTAAAAGGAGCAATTGAGGCAATTTATCGTAGTTTGGATTGGACCGGAATAGAGGTGGATGAAGGGCCGAGAGAAGGAGGGCCTTATGCCCCGTATATTCAATCACAACGTTTGGATTTATACCAAGATTATGCCGAAGAGTTAATTAAAAAAGAAAAAGCTTATTATTGTTTTTGCGCCCCCGAAAGATTAAAGGAAGTACGCCAACAACAAAAACGGGCTAACCGACCGCCGATGTATGATCGACATTGTCGAGACATTTCCTCAGCGGAAGCTAAAAAAAGGATTAACGCCGGTGAAAAGGCGGTGGTTCGTATGAAAATACCGCTGGATGAAACGATTGTTGTGAAAGATTTGGTTAGAGGTGAAATTAAGTTTGACTCCAATTTAATAGATGACCAGATACTTTTAAAAACTGACGGTTTTCCGACATACCATTTAGCGGTAGTTGTTGATGACCATTTAATGAAAATTTCTCATGTAGTTAGGGGTGAAGAATGGCTGTCTTCTTTTCCCAAACATAAACTGCTTTATCAGTATTTCGGTTGGGAGATGCCGTATTTTTTTCATAATCCTTTATTTAGAAATCCGGATAAAAGCAAAATGAGTAAAAGACAGGGGGATGTTTCTGTGTCTTGGTACCGGGACGAAGGTTTTTTGCCGGAAGCGTTGAAAAATTATTTATCTTTGATGGGGTGGTCTCATCCGGATGAAAAAGAAATATTTAAAGAGAAGGAATTTTTTGCTCATTTTGATTTAAAGGATGTTGCCCCGGTAGCTCCGGTTTTTGATATTCAAAAGCTGGAGTGGATGAACGGAGTTTATATCCGTAATCAATCGGATACGGAATTGATTGAAAACTTAAAACCGTTTTTGCCGGAAATGACCGAAGATGAGATAGAAATGGCAGTGCCTTTAATCAAAGATAGAATAAAACGATTGTCGGAAACAAAGGACATGTTAGAGTTTGTTTGGACTTATCCGGAATATTCGTCTGATCTTTTGACTCCTAAAAAATTAAGTAAAACAGAAGCACAGGAGATGCTGGAGGGAATAAAAGAAGTAATTGAAAATAGAGGAGTTGATAAGACCGAAACTTTGCAAAATGGCTTGACGGCATTGATTAAAGACAATAACTGGAATACAGGCAACTTTTTTATGGTCTTCCGGGTGGCAATATGTGCAAAAAAAGTAACCCCGCCGATATTACCTTCATTGCAGTTAATTGGCCGAAAAGAAACGCTTCGAAGAATTGATGCAGCTATTTCTAAGTTGGAAATTTGAAAATTGAAAATTCGAAAATTTTTTAAAGTGCCCGGCCTTGACTTATTTTCGCGTACCGTTGCCGATAGACTATCGTCAGCGCTGAGGAGTTTCACTTCTGTGTTCGGAATGGGAACAGGTGGTTCCACCTCGCTCTTAAGACCGGGCAACTATATTTTACCATTACCGACTTTAGTTGTAAATCACTTGCCGGAACTTTCCCATTTGCATTAGCAGACTTCAGTCTGCGTTCTAAATTTTTGTGTTAAACTATGTTATGAAAATAGTAAAAAACAAAATTAATATTGAAGAGTTAAAAGAATTAGCCGAAAATAGGTTTGGTAATCTTGTTAAAGCAGTTGTTGATATAAAAAAGAAAATTATGGTAGTCGATGCTGACCTTCATTCTGACCAAGAAGCTTTGCTTTTGGAAAAAGGTTCCAGCCAAGATGATCTCTGGGGAATAAATCTATATCCCCAAAAGAACAAAGATTGGATTGAATTTGATTCAATGATTAATCTACGTCCTGCAATCGGCAATAATACCAGAGGTGTAGAAAGTTCAAAAACAAGGAAGAAAATTAAAAATACAGTTAACGGTTTAGTTAAAAAATGAGTTTTCAGCATAAAGATTTGGCTAATCGTTGGGGTCGATTCAGCTTGTGTGAACAACTAGCCAATGTTGGTAGTGAAGTAGAGCGGGCAATAAGTTGGAAAAATAAAGGGGATTATGAATACAGCAGAAGGGCGGCAGAGAGGGCGCTTGAATTGGTCTATTTAACTATTAATGAATACAATGAATTTAGTAGACTTAAGGAGTTGACCAGGTTGTATGAAGTTTTAGTTGATTATTTCTGGGGTGAAAATAAATACGGTTCTTCTGACAAACTGTGGCATAATTACTTTCGGCCGTTTAACTACGCCGCCCGAGTAAAGTAAAATCACCTTAGAGGTGATTTACTACCTGCACCTTTGGAATGGTCTATTATTTGATGATTACAGGTTTTGGCGTGGAGAATCCAAAATGATAAAATAAAGCATCTGCCGGGC
>CAZBPF010000005.1:0-4673 GCA_964493745.1 uncultured Gammaproteobacteria bacterium | reverse complement strand
TGCCGGGCCTGCCTCGGCGAATGCCGGGCTTGCCTCGGCGAATGCCGGGTCGTTCAATGGCCCGCCTCGCCGAAGACTTGCTTTTGGCGAGTCGAGGCGGGTAGGACGGCACAAATTTAAAATGGCATATTTTTTGTATATTTTAAAGTCTAAAAATTATTCTAAAAGTTATGTAGGTATTAGTCAGAATCCTGAGCAAAGATTAAAAGAGCATAACGCAGGTAAGTCAAGATACACTAAGCGTTATATGCCCTGGAAACTAATTTATGTTGAAAAGTTTGATAGTAGAAAGTTAGCTCGAAAACGTGAAAAATATTATAAGTCAGCAGCAGGACGGCGTGCTTTAAGAAAAATTTTTGATAAAATAAAGTAGTTAGTCTAGATGTGGTTAATGCCGGGCTTGCCTCGGCGAATGCCGGGTCGTTCAATGGTAGGACGGCACGCTCTGAACGTGTTGATCGTGGTTCGAATCCACGCCCGGCAACAAAATAAAGTGGGACTTTAGATCCATTTTATTTTGTTATTGGGTTAAGGAGAAGCATTTGATTTCAAAAATTTATTGGCTGTATATAATTCAAAGTAAAAAAGATGGCGGTTATTACGTTGGTATAACAAATAACCGAGACAAAAGGTTAAGGCAGCATAATGCTGGAAAAACTAAATCAACAAAGGGAAGAAGGCCTTGGAAATTGATTTATTCAGAAAAGTTTGAAACGTTAAAGGAAGCAAACAAAAGGGAAAGAGAGATAAAAAGATGGAAAAGTACAAATAATTTTTTGTGCTAATTAGGTTTGTGTGAGGTAATGTTTTGTTTGGAACAATGATTATATGAAAACTATTATTCTTTGCGGCGGTAAGGGGCATAGGCTTAGGGAAAAGACGGTTAATAAGCCAAAAGTAATGGTGAAAATTGGAGATAAGCCAATTTTGTGGCATATTATGAAAATTTGCTCTCATTATGGCTATAAGGATTTTATTCTTACTTTAGGTTATCGAGGTGATTGTATAAAAAAATATTTTTTTCAAGAAAAATCGTTTAAGATTACATTTTCAGAAGCAGGTTTGAACGCAGGCATTTCAGAAAGAGTGAGTGCTTGTTCCAAGTATCTTACTAAAAAAGACAAAGACTTTATATTGATCTATGGTGATAATTTAGCAGATATAAATCTTGGTAAGATGGTTGCCTTTCACAAAAAAAGGTCGGTTTTAGGAACAATTGCTGGAGTACATTCTCGGTCAAAATATGGCTTTATGGTTGTTGACCAAAATTCGATGATCAAAAAATTTGAAGAAAAGCCAGTTTTGCCTAAATGGATTAATGGAGGCTTTTTAGTTTTAAATAAAAAAGCACTTGAGTATTTTGGGCCTAAAAAAGTAGGTCATCAGTTCTTATTGGATCTAATAAAGGATAATCAATTGGGGTTTTATCCTCACCAAGGTTTTTGGCAATGTATGGATAACTACAAAGAATACAAACATTTAAACAAGTTATGGTCATTACCTAACCCACCATGGAAAGTATGGAAATAGCTAATTTTTACCAAGGTAAGAGAGTGTTTATTACAGGTGTTACCGGTTTTAAGGGTTCTTGGTTAGCTCAAATTCTTCTGACTCTTGGTGCTCAGGTTGGTGGCTATGCGTTAGTTCCAGATACCGACCCTAGTCTTTTTAAAATTCTTGATCTTAATGAGAATATCAACTACTCTGAGGCCGATATACGTGATCGGACTAAATTAATCGAGAAATTAGAAGAATTTAGCCCAGACTTGATTTTTCATTTGGCCGCTCAGCCTTCGGTTGAAAAGTCATATAAAGAACCAATCTTTACCTATGAGACAAATATTATTGGAACAGTAAATATTTTAGAGGCAATGAGGTTACTTCAAATAAAATCTGGAGTAATTATTACTACTGATAAGGTTTATAGAAACCATAATAAAGGAAACTCCTTTAAAGAAGAAGACCCTTTGGGAGGATATGATCCCTATAGTTGTAGTAAAGCTTGTGCAGATTTAATAACTAATTCTTATTCTTTATCCTTTTTTAATCCTAAAAAATATAATCGTGAGCATCAAACTTTAATTGCCACCGCAAGATCAGGAAATGTTATTGGTGGTGGTCAGTGGTCCGAGGGAGCTTTAATTCCTGATATAGTTAAAGCCGTTTTTGTTGACCGGGAAAAGTTAACTTTAAAAAATCCTCGAGTAGTTAGATCGTGGTTGCATGTGATGGAGACCCTAAGAGGATATTTATTGTTGGGTAAAGGACTTTATGAGGGCAATTTTGGAATGACAGGAGCTTGGAATTTTGGAATAGGACAGCAGGGCGAAGTAGGTGTTGAAGAGATTACTAAAAAATTTTTACATGCTTTCCAAATGGGTGATTATGGTGTAGAAAGGAATTATCAGGTTCATCATGATCAAGTTTTAAAAATTGATGCTGGAAAAGCTTATTCCCAGTTAGGCTGGTTACCCCGATTAGGTCTCGATGAGACGGTAAAACTAACAGCTCATTGGTATCAAGCTTATTATCAAAAAAGAGTGAATGCCAATTCTTTATTAAAAAAACAAATAGCAGATTATTTTTTATCTGAAAAATAAAAAGATCGAAAAGTAGGAAAGAGTTTTTGAAATCGATAGGGGAGTTTTCCCCGCAATAGCGGGGAATCCACGCCCGGCAACAAAATTGGGCACTCCCATCGACCGTACTCTCTAATTTTATTCTAACTAACTGTAAAATCGTTGATTTTTTATCCAAAACATTCGAAGCGTTTTTTACTCACAAAAAATATACGTTTAGTTAAACACTTCTCCTACAAGAAAATAGATATCAGCGTTGTTAGGTCTGCTTTCCAAGTATTTATTCGGTAAATCTGTTTTGCTGATAATATCTCTTGATTGATTCTTAGTCAGCCTCTTGTTTTTGACTTTTCTTTGGTATTTGATTAATCCTTCCATAAGAGAATTTTTAATCAGTTGTTTTTCGTGCTGATAAATATATTGGCGGAGAAACAAACTAAGATTCCTATTTTTAACAGGATCAGGTAGTTTTTTTAAGTCGATAACCGCTGAAAGTGTATCTGGTTGGGGATAGAATTTATCTTTATTAACAGTGAATTTTGTTTCTGGCCTAAAAAAAGAACTGAAAATTGGATTTGTTTTAATCGTATCAATAAATCTTATTGGTACTATTAGAATTACTTTGTCATAGATTAAAAAGGTTAAATTATGAAGGAGGGGTTCGAGAAATGAGTAGGGTGGTGATGAAACTACTTTGTTGTATTCTTTTTTCTTTTTAAATTTACCGTGTAACTGAACATAATTCCAGGCATCTTCGTAGTGAACTTCAACGTTGTTTGGCAATTGATTAAGTATTGGTTTGAATCTTTTGTCAATTTCAAAAGTAATTACCATATTCGCTTGTTTGGCAATTTCGCGGGTTAAATTTCCCGTGCCAGCACCTACCTCTAAAACCACATCATTTTTATTTAATTCAGCTAAATCAACGATTTTTTTGATAGTGGCCGAGTTACCCAGAAAAAACTGATCTTTCATTGGATTTGGTTTGATATTGTGTTTTTTTAAAATTTTTTTAGTGTTAATCATTTAATGATCTTGGGATTGAATTTTGTTTAGATAATATAAGTATCTTCTGTACATATGGCTTTGAGTAGTTGAAGTAAGATTATACTCGTTATTAATTGCCATTCGGCTGAGAAAGCCGCAGGCAAGATACAAACAGCTGTAAGCAGTCCAAAACCAAAGATTGTTATCAAAATTAACTTTAATAGGACTAGTTGAGTTGTAACTTTTTATAAATATATTAAAAGCGCTTTTATTTGGTTGAGCATCTTTTTCGGCCGTTGACCAGCACATTGCCCCATAACCTACATCCATTAATAACGGTCCTGGACAGGCCCAATCAAAGTCGAGAATCGCCAGCAATTGGTTTTCTTTAAAAAGGACATTAGAGGTATTGTAATCGTTGTGAATAATGCCATGTGGGGATTTAAATTCTTTGTGCTTAGTTTTTCTTAAAACGTTTTTTACTTCATTGATAAATGATTGTCCGTTATTATAGGTATTAATTATATTAGATTGGTTGTTGAGAGCATTTTCAAGCTCAGTATAAATTGTTCTTTTTCTTTTTTCTTTTAAATCTAAGTTTAAAGTTGCTTGGTGGAATTGGCCTAAAGCTGAACCGGCTTGTTTGACTAATTTAATTTCAGGAATATAAACCGGGCCGTAGTTTATTGGAGTCCCCTCAATAAACTCAAAACAAACCAGGGCTTGGTTAGGAGTGATTTTTATAAACAACTTTTTATCTTTTGTTGCAATAATTTTTGCAGTAGGAACGTTTTGTCTAATCAATTTATTTATTAAGCTTACTTCAAATTTAAGTGAAGGGATTTTTTCGGTTTTATTAACCCTTCCAATAATTTTTTCTTTATTAAGAGTATAAAAGGTAAAAACGTCATTATCTATTCCGTCCCGGATTAATTTTATTGGTTTTTTCGGGTCAGCCCTATAGTTGTCAACTAGAATTTGTTTAACTTTTTTCATAAATTATTGTATCAGATGTTAGGTGTAGAATATTATTCAGAAATACTAAATAAACTCTTTTTAATATTTTTTTATCTTATTTCAACTTTGCTCAGTCAGTTATTTATTCAT
>CAZBPF010000004.1:10904-22292 GCA_964493745.1 uncultured Gammaproteobacteria bacterium | reverse complement strand
AAAGCTAAATGCTGAATGCTGAATGCTGAATGCTAGTGAAGTTCTGCTTTTTTTTCTTTTAAAAAAGTACTCCAAGAATCAATAAATTCTACTAAGGAGGAAAAAGGCATATCAACCAGTACGGTTAAAAATACGCTGACAATATTATATTCGCGCCATTTGTTAGAAAGCCATTGTCCAAGTTTGGCAACCGGAACCGATAAAATGTCCAATATAAACTGCCAAAAACCTCGCTTCTCTTCTATAGTTAGTTCTTTGGATCTCTGCCTGATAATTAAGCCGGCAAAAACGACCATTGATACATTTAACGTGTCCAGTATTAAAGAGGTTAAGGGGATTTTTGCCAACCAGAATAACCAAAAAATTAAAATTATAGAGCCGAGTGAAGTAAAACCGTAGACGGCTTTGATAATTAAGTTTGAAATAAATCCTCGTTTTTGAGCACGCAGCTCATAAACGTCTTCTTCTTTTTGAGAATAAATGACCTTAAAAACTTCTTTAATTACTATTTCCAAATTCTCTTCGTCCGGCAGTTTTATAGCAATTACCAGTAAAAACATAACAACAGTCGGAAGAAGAATATCCACAGTAATTGCCAAGGGACTGAATTGTCCGTAAACCAATTTTGCTATCGGAACCTCGACGATAAATAGAGAAAGTGAACTGGCTACAAGGATTGATAAAGTAGAGTATATTGCCGCCCTGGTTAACCTTCCTTTTAACGATGACAGACGGTTATTGTACGCTTTGGTAATTAATTTTTTTAATTTTTTTGGTTGAGAAATATTATTTTTAATGTTCTTTTCTTTTTTAACTAATCTTTTGAGTACGTTTCCGATAATTAAAAATACGGTATCGTATTTTTCACAAACTTTCCTGAATTCCGGGGCGTGTCGGTGATTTAAGTCTTCTTCCAGCTTATTTTTAATATCGAGAGTATCTTTAGTTATTTCAGAAATTAAGGTCTGATCGGCTGTCAACCAATCCGGATAATAGACTTTCAAAAGATGGTAGCTGATTATCGGATTATCAAGGTTGTATAGCGTCCGGTGGGCGGCAATATAAGTTTGAATTATTTTTTCTTTTGGGCTCATAGTGATACCTTTTCCCAAAAGAATTTTTTTATTTAAAGTTTGTGTCATAAAGTTTAAAAGAAGATTTTCCTTAGCCGGCTGGTCTAAAGTTTCTTCTATTTCACAGGCACATATTTCAATAATCCAGGTGTAAAAGTTAATTCTCTCTTTTACTTTTATTGTTTTTGATAGAGGACTGTTCTCCAAAATATAGATGTATTTTCCTAAGATTTTTTCTATTTCACTGACTCTTATACGGGGAATTTTATTATTCGGAAAATGACCACCGCGGATTAGTTCAAGGACCATCGGTTCAGCCATTTTTTCGGGATCAGCATCGGGGAGGATGGAATGATTAGATAATTCACCGATTAATCTCCGTTTTAAAATTCTTTCAATGGTCGCCCGCCTGAGTAAATGTTCTTCTTTCCAGTCGATAATTTTTCTAACTTTTTCATATAAGACCGCTACTTTTGAGGCAATTTCGTCAACATGAATAGTTGAAATTTCGCCTTTTAATTCAATTTCCTCCAGGGCGGATGAATAATTGTTGATTAAGTTTTCAAAGTCGGGGGACAAGACTTTATTATTTTCACTCTTTTTCATTGCCGCTTATTATAACACCAAATTAGTCTTCCACCGGAAAGCAAGCTTACTAATGCTTCTGTTGAAACGGTTATCCAGGCAGCGGCAATAATTCCATACTTAGGCACAAAAACCAAATTTAAAATTAAGTTCCAAGCTAATGCAGCCAGTGCAATTAATAAAGAATCGAGTTGCTTGTTTTTGGCAATTAACAGAAATCCAGTTAAATGGTTAATGTAGGCAAAAAACAAGCTTACGCCGAGTATTTTTAAAATTTGGCTTGATTGACTGAACTGACTACCTCCGATGAGATTAACGGCAAAATCGCTGAAGGTAATTGTTAAAGGAATAAGGAAAATTAGGCCAAGAATTGTCAAGCCAAAAGCAGTTTTTAAACTGCGCTTTGATTTGGAATTGTTTTTAGACAATATTGGAAGAATAGTGCTGTTTAAATAATAAGCCGGAAGAACTAAGTTAGCATAAATTTTATAAGCTAAGCCGTAAAGACCGACTTGATTAGCGTCTAAATAATTTTTAATTATAAAAGAGTCGATTGCTTGGTCATAACTTGTAAACAAAACTAGTTGGGCACCAAGAGGCAGTGTCGCCCAAAACAGCCGAGTGATTTTCTTTTTATTAATTTTAAAAGACGTAATTTTAAAAGACGTAGTTTGAGAAACCAATTTTTGGCTGATTGGAAAAGAAATTAGACCGGTAATTAATTTGGCGAGCAAATAACCGATTAAAGGAGCGAGTATTTTTAAGTTATTGTTTAGTAAAAAGATTGTTAGGCCTAAGAATATAATTTGACTAAGTGTTTGAAAAAAGGATTTTAGGTCCATTCTGATAAACGCTTGGTATAAAATAAAAGAAGTTGATTCAAAAACAGAGACGAACACAAGCGGCAGAACAATAATTGATATTAATCTAATTTCTTCAAATGCCGGTAGGAGTATAATTCCTAATCCTCCGGCAATAATTGCCACTAAACAGAAAAAAATTCTTAAAAATATCAAGTTTCCAAAAAGGTTTCTTTTTTCTTCCGTTCTGGATAATTCGCGAACGCCAATTATCTGAGTTCCCCAATTGGCAGTTGTTACAAGGAGCGTAGCAAAAGCGGAAATAAAAACATAGTTGCCGTATCCGGAAGTTCCCAGTTTACGGGTTAAAATGCCGGCCATAACGACAGAGATGATTACACTTATTACTCGGCCGATAATTTGGACCCCGGAATTGAAGACAATTTTTCTTAACATTTTTATATTATACTAAATGTGTGATATTAGATCTTATTTTACCGGTAAAATGTTATCAATGTGGTGCTCCGGGGTCGTATTTATGTTCAAATTGTACCGAAAAGGTTCAGTCGGTAAGTAAACAAAGATGCTACCGATGTGGAAAACCGAGTCCGGGAGGAATAATTCATCCTAAATGTATTTCGATGAGGACAAAATTAGCCGGTTTAATCCGTCTTTATTCCTACTCTTCGCTTGTTGGCAAGTTGATTCGTGATTATAAATATCGACCGGTGCGCGGTTTAAAGGAAATTTTGATAAATTTGACTGTTCAAGGTATCCGGCGGAATAGAAAAGTGTTTAATATCTGGAAAAATGAAAAATTTATTTTTACTCCGGTCCCTTTATTTACGGCAAAAAAATTATATCGTGGGTTTGATCAAACAAAAGAGATTCTATCTTCAACCGCAGATTTAATTGGGGTTAGCTATAACGAAGATTTATTAATTAGGAAAAAATGGACAAAACAGCAGGCGAAACTAGATACCAAAGGGCGTCGAAAAAACCTTAAGCAGGCGTTTGGTCTAAAAGACAAAAAAAAAGTTAAACAAAGAAATTTTATTTTGTTTGATGACGTTTGGACCAGCGGTTCAACAATTAAGTCAGCAGCTGCCTCACTTGCTTCGGCAGGGGCCGGAAAAATTTGGGCGCTGACTATCTGTGGTTAGTTAGTGATTTTAAAAGTAGGGGCGAATCATGATTCGCCCTTACAAATAAAACTGAATTGTATTACCAGACTTCAGTCTGCGTTAAAAATTACCCGCCCAGGACAGCTATTTGATAAAAAAAAGCTAAAAAGGTATAATTCAAGTATGCTAAAAAAGAAATTGGTCATATTAATGCTGGGAACTTTTGGTTTAATTTCTTATTTGTCGCCTTCGCCTGTTTTCGGTCGGTCTAATCGGCAATTACCTAACTTTCAAAAGGTTTTTATGGATCACTATGGCGGGACGTCCAAGCAAGAGCTTGAATACATTTTAAAAAATCAAAAAATTGATAAACCCCGACTGGTTAATATTTTTCAATATACTATCAAGCAGGCCCTGGACCAAAATATTGAGCCGACAACTATTCTTATTTTATTAATCCTTCCGCTGATTGGCATTTTATCTGATGTTTTGCACTATATGATTGGTTTGAAAGGCTATGGTATTTATATGCCGACGATGATCGCCGCTGCCTTATGGTCGGTCGGTATTGCTGAGGGGATTGTTTTATTTATTTTTATTTTAGGTCTGAGTTTATTAGGGAGGAATCTGCTTTATCGTATAAAACTACATTATTGGCCTCGGCGGACAATTTCTTTGTGGGTGGTTGTTTTGGGCATATTTTTATTTCTCGGCTTTGGCGCCAGACTCTTCTTTTTTAGACCTGGAGATATTACTGCCTTTTCGGTTTTATTCTTAATTTTGCTTTCGGAGGAGCATATTTCGAATCAGCGTCGGAAAAGTGTTCGGGGGGCCTTTCAAAAAACAATAGTTACCCTGCTTTTAGCAGTTATCTCTACTTTATTGCTTAGTTGGTACCCGTTTCAGAGGCTGATTTTAGTATATCCTGAAATTTACATGATTGCTGTTTTGGGGATTGGGATAGCAGTAGGGCGTTATACCGGATTTCGGCTTCTCGAGTTTCGTCGTTTTCGTTCAGCTATCAGAAAAGAAAAAGAAGAATAAATATAGGAGATAAAAGTATGAATTCATACAATGATATATTGGGCGCAAACGCCCGCATTTGGTTTTATTTGCGGCAAAATACAGGTAAAGGCAGAGATATTGCCGATTCAAAGATAAAAACTAAAGAGGTATTGTCGAGGTTTGATGTTGGTTTACCGCGAATTTTGGGCCTCCTGGAAAGCCAAAAAGAAGTTGACGAGTTCTTGTGGCAAGAACTGCGAGGCAACTTTGTTATTAAGCCGGCTTCCGGTTCAGGCGGCAGAGGTGTAATTGTAGTTAAGAAAAAGGCGAAATGGGCCGGAGAGTGGTATTTAATGGACGGTAAAAAAGTTAATGTTTCCGATTTACGCTTGCATTGTTCGGATATTTTAGAAGGCAGATACAGTTTATATAATAAATCGGATCGGGTTTTAATAGAAGAGAGAATTAAAATTCACCCCAAATTTTTGCGATTTACGAGAAGCGGTACGCCTGATGTCCGGGTAATAGTTTATAACAATGTACCGGTAATGGCGATGCTTCGTTTACCGACAAAAGAATCTGAGGGTAAAGCAAACTTACATCAAGGTGCAGTTGGATTGGGAATTGATTTAACCACCGGAATAACTACTTACGGTGTTCGTTATAACAACCCGGTTAAAAAAGTTTATGACTATCGGCGTAAAAAAGAAATAAAG
The DNA here is from genome assembly GCA_964493745.1 of uncultured Gammaproteobacteria bacterium. Lineage (GTDB taxonomy): Bacteria > Patescibacteriota > Microgenomatia > UBA12405 > JAHJSD01 > CAYSLZ01. The sequence continues at coordinate 16,989 of CAZBPF010000004.1, read as the reverse complement.
GTCAACGGGATAAAAGCTCCTAATTGGAAAGAAATTTTGAAAACTTCGGTTCACTGCCAAAAAGTTGTCCCTGGTCTTAAATTTTTGGGAGTAGATTTGGTTATTGATAAAAACAAAGGCCCGATGGTTTTAGAATTAAATGCCAGGCCCGGCTTGTCAATTCAGATTTGCAACAAGGCCGGGTTGAAAAGACGCTTAAAGAGAGTGGAAGGAGTTCGAGTGAGAAGTATAAAACACGGAGTTAAAATTGCGAGGACATTATTTGGAGAAAAGTTTGCCGGCAAGGTCAATATCGAAAAAACCAAAAAAGTTTTGCAGGTAATTGAGCCGATTAAAATTAAAGGTGACGGCAAGAGTAAGGTTGAGCTGTTGGCTAAAGTGGATACCGGTGCCTACCGCAGTTCGATAGATAAAGGGTTAGCAGAAGATCTGGGCTTGCTTAAAGAAGATAGAATTTTGTACCACCGGAATTATCAATCAGCTCTTGGAGAGGGCGACCGGCGGCCGGTAGTGCCGGTTGATATTTGGGTCAAAGGCCAGAAAATAACCTCTGAAGTAAATGTAACCGACAGAAGCCATCTCAAGACAAAGTTTTTATTGGGAAGAAAAGATTTAAAAGGTTTTTTGGTTAAAGTAAAATGAATACAGTTAATTCTAATAATATTTTAGTTTTATTCGGAGGGCAGATGTCTGACCATCTAACCCAAATAAAAAAAGAACTGAAAAAACGCGGAGAAAACGCTTGTTTTGGCAATTATAAGGATTTAGTATTTCAATCTTTTAACGGGAAGAGTCCCAAAATAGGATGGCAGGGTATTGACTTAAAAAATTTCCGGGTTATATTTTTTAGATTAATTGGAGCGAGATGGGAAATAGTTACTTTAATTAATCTTTATCTTGAAGAAAAAATCAAGCGTGGAGAAATAGTTTTGGTTGATCCTTTGGCTGAGAGTTTAAAACGCTATTTAGGGCTTAAGCTGTCTCAAGTTTTGGCTTTAAATCAGAAAGGAATTTCTACTCCACAAACATTTTGGGGTTATTTGGAGAAAATAAGAAAACAAGCCGGCGAAAAAATCGGCTTTCCAGTAATTATTAAGCGAAGCGGAGGCAGTCACGGCACAAGAGTTTACTTGGCTAAAGATCAGACTCAATTAGACGATATTATTAGAAAAATAATGCCCCAGGAGACAAACGAAAATAAACGTTTTATTGCCCAAGAGTTTATTCCAAATCAGGGCGATATCCGGGTTTTGGTTTTAGATAATCAAGCATTGGGTGGAATTAAACGAATGCGAGTCGATGACGAATTTAGAAACAATGTTTCCCGGGGAGGAAAAGCTGAGCCAATTACAAAATTACCGGCTGAAGTAGAAAAAATAGGCGTAAAAGCGGCTTCGGCCGTTGACTTATCTTTTGCCGGTGTCGATATTGTTGAACATCAGGATACCGGTAAGTATTATGTTTTGGAAGTTAACCGTTCTCCTCAATTCAACGGCTTTATGAAAGCGACCGGCATGAATGTGCCGGCAAAACTGGCAGAATTTTTGTTAAAGAAAAAAGAGCAAACCGTTCAATAATTTGACAGTTATTTTTGGCAGGAGGGGCAGAAAAAAGTACTTCGGCCGGATATTTTTATTCTTTTTATTTTCCCGCTGCATTTGGGGCACTTTTCTCCTTCTTTGGCATAAACTTTAAGGTGATTTTGCATTTTGCCGCGTTTGCCTGATGAATCACGAAAAGCATCGTCATTGGCTGTTGACCCTTTATGTTTTAATGCCTTTTTTAATACTTTGATAATGCAATTATGTAGTTGGATTATCTTTTCTTTCTTTTGGGCGATTTTTTTTGATTTTGTTTTTGGGTGGATGCGGGCACAAAACAACGCTTCACTGGCATAAATATTGCCGATTCCCCCGATTTTAGATTGATCCATTAACAAGACTTTAATTGACCGGCTGGTTTTTTCGGCGATTTTTTTTAAATAATTAACGGAAAATTCATTTGACAGGGGATTAACTCCGGAGAAGTTTTTCAGCTCATTTTCAATATTTTGATCAGCAATAACCTTAACCCACCCAAACGCCCTTAAATTATTAAACAAGAGGTACGTATTATCTTCAAAAGTAATTATTACTCGAGTATATTTGTTCGGCAAAAGATTAACATTATAGGTGTTTCCTTTTGGTTTTTGATTATAAGGCGGCTTAGCGTTAAGTTTTTTTCGGTAAATTAACTGGCCGGTCATCTTTAAATGAATTAAGATATGCAGCTTGTTAGAGAGATCAAGAATGATTACTTTTGCCTGCCGACGGACACCATTTATTTTTTGGCCGACAATTTTAGTCTTATCACCAACAAAATTTTTCTGCCGCAAAATTTCAACCTCGGCAATTTTCTTGCCGACAATTTTTTGGGCCAACTGCTGGCTGATAGTTTCTACTTCCGGCAGCTCAGGCATGATTATTTACTAAATTGAATCCCAAAACTTAAATCCTTATTAAGTTGTTGGTTAAAAAGTAACTTTCCCGAGACAACGTTGGCCGCCGGGTTTACCTGAAACGGGTGCCAACTATTGGGGAAATCTATCAATAGTGAAATCGGTGTATTTCTATATCCTGATTGTTTTTGCCAGTAAAGTAAATACCCGATATTCCCTTCATTGATTAAGGCCTTTTGATGAAAGTTAATTTCAATTGTTTGGCGCTCCTGTATCGGCACTTCAACTTTAAAACCAATTACTTGTTTGCCTAACTCCACTTTTTCCTCTATTGTTTCACGGCTAATGCGCTTCTTATTTTCTGGATTTTGTTTATTATAATAATAGATATTATCGATTTGGGTTCCAATCGGCAAATATACTCTCAGCCAGGCCAGATAATCTCCTCCAGGCCAGTTTTTAGAACTAGCTGTGTTTTCATAATTAATTTTAAGCTGATGGTTTATTACACCCTGATTGTTAATTGAAATTTTTTGCTCTATGCTTCGGCGCAGGAAATAATTAGCTTTATTAACTCCCAAGTTGGCTTCGTTTAAATGCAGGTAGTCACTGAAACAGTTTTCTAGAGTACATTTTGGGTTTCTGATACTTCCGTCCCAATTTAATTTTTGAAGTGCATTATTTAATTCATCGTTATGGGTGTAAATTAAAACTTCTTTTTCTTCCAGCGCTTCTAAAAAGCTTTGGCCTATTTTGCCATATTCTTCGGGGTGTGCCGCCTTAATGTTTTCAAAAAGCTGTTCTCCCATAACGCCTAAAAAGGCAGATTTCTGATCAGATCCGGGGAAGGATTCGTTTTCTGACCAGAACTCAGCTCGCTCAAAAACATTATCAGCGCTGATTTTTTCATTAAAATCCGCTAAATATATTTCACCAAAAGCAGAAATTATTTTTTTTGCTGCTTCCAGGTTGAAGCCGATAACGCCGTCAACTTTTCTATTAAGCGATTTTTCTAAAAACCATTCTGTGTTTTCGGCTGTTTTTGGAAAGTCCGGATTCCAATTTGAATCCCGGAGATACCAGTTTGCTTCTCCTAAAATTTCTTTTATTTGTGTCGGCGGTTCTACATGTCCTTTTAATTGACCGTCGGCAGAATAAACATCTTGCACTTGGAAGTCAAGAAGTTGACCGTTTTCAAAAGTGAGCATCGCAAAAGAGCCGATAAAGCCGCCTGTTGGTCTTAATTCCATATTGTTTTGAAGGAGAACTAAAAAAGTTTTTCTTTGATTATCCAGCCCGATTATCCAAGGTAAATAAGGTAAAACTTGACTGGTTTTTACTAGACTTTTTCTTGCCGTGTCTATTTTTGAAGCCAGCTTTTGTGGACTGTTTTGCCACCGGCCGGGTATTTTCGGCCAAGAGCTTTCCAGCAGAGCTTGTAATTCTTTAAGCTGAAAATCGAGTTTATTATTATATTTGATTAAATCGTCAACAGCTGCCTGTTGGTCAATCTCTTTGTTTTTTAAAATAGATTCTGATAGAAAAAAGGAATTTTTAAGAAAAGGAATCGCTGTTTCCGCCGTTAATGCACTTTTTCCGCTGATTTCCGCTGTTTTAGCCAACAATTCCTCATATCCGAAGAATAAAATTGAAAAATTAGAATTTTTCAAAAAGTTTTCAGCGAAAGACAGGTTTTCTTTTGCTTTTTGAACCTCTTCCAAGCTTTTCTCCCAATTTTGCTCTTTCATTTGACCGTAAGCATTTTTAATATGCCAAAATCCCAAACCTAATCGCAAGGTTGGTTTTAACCAGACTGAAAAAATAAACGAAATACTTAAAAACAAAAATAAACCAAGCGGATGCCACCAGACAAGGCCGGGCCGTTGATCTTTTTTCGGTTTTTCTTCAAATTTTTCAGCTATATCGTCTAGCTGAATAGTTTCGTCAGTTATTTCTGGTTCTATTTTTTCTTCCGGCTCTTCAATAATAATAACTTCTTCTTCTTGGTAATCATCAGTAATTTTTTCATCACTGCTTATTTCTTCATCTTTTGGTCCCTCTTCTATGGCCGGTTTTTTTGCCAGTTGGTCGCTCCACATTGCTTGAAAGGATTTTTTAACGGTTTCCTGCCATCCCAGACTGGGTCGCCAATTTAAATTCTGATAATTAATCTCAATTTTTTCCGGGTCGTATTTTTTAATATCTATTGCTGGAGAAGTTTGAATATTTTTAGTAACTTGGCCGAGATTTTTTAAAAAGTCAGCCAGCCGTGGACCGGAAACGCCTTCCCCCAGGCCTAAAAAATGTTTTTTTGCAGTGTTCGGCAAAACCAGCGCCTGCCAGCAGCAAAGGGCTAAATCATTAACGTGTAAAGGAAAAATTTTTTCTTTTGGAACGGTTAAAGTTTCGTTTTTAATAGATGCCTTGATCAACTTGCCCATTAAGGTGTTTTCAGGCAGATCCGGGCCGACAATAAAATTTGTTTCCAAGGTTCGCCAGTTAATATTATCTTGAAAAGCTGTTGGTTTTTTTCCAACCGTTAAACATAGATATTTTGCATTTGTCTGAGCGGCGAGATTAATTAGGTTTTTATTCCCTTGGATATCAATAATGTAATCTACGGATTGATTTGGTTGAATCGGGGAATTTGTTTGAACACTAAGACCCTTTTGGCGGAATAAGCTAGCTATCGGCTTAGCCAAATAATCGGGGCCGACAATAATTGCTTTTGGCTTTTCTGTTGAAACCTGGAAATCGAATGAGTTTTTGGGCATTAATACATTTTAGCATTATTTTTGTTGTAGGGGCGCATCATGATACGCCCTTACATTATTTATCCAAAGCTTCATTAAGCAATTTATCTGCTTCTGTATTTTCCTCCCGGGGAATGTGGTGGTAGTAAATTTTACCGTCAAATTTCTCTTCCAGTTTTTTAGCCCGCCGCCATAACGGTCGGATGTTGAGTGACTTAACTTTAAAATTTCCCTGCATTTGATTAACAACTAGTTTCGAGTCGAGAAAAAAATCTATTTTTTCAGATTGAATATTGTTTTTAACCAACCATCTCAACCCGGCGATTAAGCCTTCGTATTCAGCTTGATTATTAGTCGCCTTGCCTATTTTTTCACTGTGTTTGTAAATAATATTTTCTTTTTGGTTTTTAATAACCAGGCCGTAAGCGGCCGGACCGGGATTTCCTCTTGCGCCGCCGTCAGTATAAATTTTTAAATATTTCATTTTTAAAAATAAATTCGATTTTTTTTGAATTTTATAAATTATAATTTAATTATTGTTTCGTATTTCGATATTCGTGCTTCGGATTTAATAATTTCTCTTTCAGAGAATTTATTTCATCATTTATCGGGTCAAGTCGGCCGGCTTTGTCTATTGCCAGCCGGGCTAATTCATCTTCACCCAACTTATGCCAGTTTATGGCTAACTTTACCCAAGCGTCCGGGTAGTTTTCATGCTCTGCCGCTACAGATTTCCAATAAACAATACTTTGTTTTGTTTTGTTTATAAACAGCCGATATTCATAAAAACTCCTGCTGATATAAAATAGCATACTGCCGACAGTCATTCCACCGGCAAAGTATAATAATAGTTTTTTAGTTTTTGAAAACATTGCGTTTCTAAACAAAATCCGAA
>CAZBPF010000004.1:0-10804 GCA_964493745.1 uncultured Gammaproteobacteria bacterium | reverse complement strand
TCCCCTCAAATATACCGCTTGCCACGGCTGATAATGCGAAAAAAATGTTTTTTCATGAAGAATTTTTCCTTCTTTGGTTACTTTCCAGTCAAAAGCGGCTTTTGCCCCCCAGGCGGCATGCTCTATTTGTTTGGTTTTACCCGGGGCCAAGCTGGTGTCATCAACGTATTTCGGTTCCGGCGGTGGAATAACGTCCCAAACTCGGGCGTTTTCAATGATTGTTTGCCTTCCGTCGTCAGTGCCGTAGAATTCAAAGGAAAGGTATCTTTTTTCTTTGTCAATTTCTCTTTGAATTAAAATATACCCCGGGGTGTCATTTTTAAACTTTAAATCCGGCGACGGACCATAAACGGTGGCATCAAAGCCGGCTTTTGAGTTTTGTTCATAATAGCTGACTCGATAAGCATGGGGTTGTCGCTCGATAATTGGTAATCCCGATTGTAAAGCGGAGCGAAACATTGTTGTTGACACTTGGCAGACGCCTCCGCCGGTCCCAAGGATAGTTTGGCCGTTTTTTATGATGTATGCCTGCTGGTAGCCGGTTTTTTGACTAATTTCTCCGATAGTTTCGTTGAATGAAAAAGTTGCTCCCGGCTCAATTAAAACACCGTTAAATTTGGACGAGGCCAAATCCACATTGTGGATTCTGGAAGCCGAAGAGTATTGAAAATAAGATTCACCTTTTCCTAACAAGGTTTTAATGCCAAAACGGTTGGTATCAGCAGTCTTAATTTCCGGTTCATTTTCTATTAAAGGTAATTCACTAATCTGCGGCTGGTCTTCAGAAATGATTTTGTCAAGCGAATTGATTATTTTTTCTACCGCCTCTTCCTTGTTAAGTTTAATTCCGTTTACGCTCGGCCGGAAAACCTCTACTTGGCCTTGTTTAAATTCAAACTTTGCGTTTTGGGGTTCTCGGTCAACTGTTTGGGCAATTACTTCAAGATATTCGACAATATTTTCTTCTTTCCAATGGTTGCTAAACCCGACAAAATTAATTAATTGTTCGTCTTCTACAATAAAGTTTTGATCAGTGCTGGTTAAAGTTAAATTTTTGCCGATTAATTTTTCAGCTCTTTTTTGGGCGGAATCCAGCTGTCTTTCTGAAGGTAAATGGTTAAGTTCGTCAACTATGAGTGGAATTTGACGATCAACCTTACCGATTTTAATCTGGTTGACAATTCTTTGTAAGTTTGACTGGATATCCAATTTCTTACCTTGTTTTCCTTGAGTAGTTTCAATAACCTTTGTTTCCGGATCAAAGTTGATTTGAGGAGGAATCGCCGGTTGATTAATTTGTCCGGCAATTGTGGCAATTTCATTCTCCAAACTTTGTTTATCAAGTTGGTAATTTAAGTTAAGACTGGTTTTTTTAATCCAGTTGGTTATTGGTAAATGACGGGATTTTTGGTAAGCTTCTTCTGCTGTTTTATCAAAATTATATTTTAATTTGATTTTTTTAGTGTCAACTTCCCAAGTTTCGTTTTCAGAAACCAATTCCAGTTTTTTAGGCACGTCAACACTTTTTTTAAGTCTTTGCTCAGCTTCATTTATAGTTAAGCCGTCCAGTTTTATTCCGGCCGCCTGTGTTTTTGGGTAAATACGGTTTTGGTAAGCAAATAAAAATGCTCCGCCTACGGCTACCGGCAGTCCCAATACCACCACCGGCAGGCATATCACCAAACATTTTCTCCAGTTAAGACTTCTTAAATTTAAATTCATGTTTCAAATTATACCAATTATTTTTAATTTACTTATAACGCTGATTTATGTTAAAATTAAATGGTTATGACAAAAGAAATCCCAGACGGGTTCAATCCGAATGAAATTCCTTCTAGAATGGAAGATTGGCAAAGTGAAGGTGAAAGACGAAAGTTTATGCCTTGGGAAGGCGAAAGATTTGTTTCTGAAGTGGAAAAACACAAAGGAATACAAAGGGCAAAGGAGATAAGTTTCCCACGGATTGAGGAGGATATTATGGATGGCCTCGCTTACCAGATGGGGCGTTTGGTTGAACGGACTGGTTATTATCTTGAGCCGGAAGGATTAGGGGCTAGTGAAATTTATGATTTGATTGGAATTTTTTGTACTGTTGAAGAAGGCAGGAAAAGACCAAAAACGCAAATTACTACTGCAATAGAAAATGCTACTTTAACAAATATTCACCGGATAAATAAAGGTGAAATTGACGGTTGGGAAGACGAAGAAGTAGATCTATTTAGCTTATTTGGAGTTGATAAAGAAGATCAGGACGAAGTGGAAAAATTTCATGAAACTAAAGAATACCAGCTTTATAAGAAAGAGAGGGATAGATGGCTGAGGGCAAATGGTCAGGAGGAATTGTCTTCAGAAGCTAAAGCTGATATTTTAAAAAAAATAACTAAATTGAAATTTAGAGAAGTGCACCGTAAATTTTTGGCTAGAGAAAGTATTTCCAAGGCCGATTTGCAAAGGTTATTAACTGCGGATAATGCTGATTCTACTGTTGATATGATTTTACGCGGTAAAGATCCCTGGTGGCAGGACGTTGAAACACCGGATGCTTTAGTTTGGGCTTCCGCTTTTGAAGGAGAGTTTGGGCAGGGGGTAGATGAAGTTTTAAGAGAGATAGTTAGACTTGGTGAAGAAGGTTTCACTTATGATAAAAAGGTCGGTACGGAAGTTACACCAAAAAAATTAGAAAAACCTTATGCCGAGTTGGCAGAATTTAGTGAAGAACATGCCTTTACAGAGTGGATCAGGCGGCTTTATGAAAAATCAGGTGAAAGAATGGATATTGTCCTTTTTGCATGGCAGTTGGCCAGAGTTTGGGGAATTACCGATGAACTAGGTTATACAACCGAAGAAGAAGTTAGAAAAGTGTATGGTCATTCCAGTGAGAAAGACTTAGGTGAAAAAAAGGTAAAACTTCATAAAATAGGCGACTCTCCCTTAGTTACCGATCATTCAACCTGGACAATGCATACAGTTAAAAAATTGGCTTCAGAGTATGGTTTAACAGCTTTTGATCAAAGAAAAACCGATCCTGAATTAGCTAAAAAATATCCTTTTTTAACTTGTTACCGGACTACCCAAGACCGCCATATTTCTCATTCAGGAGCACCATATCATTATCATCCCGAAACTCTAGCAAGTCTTTATAAGCCATATCTAAAATGGGCAAAGGTGCCAATTTCAAAAAGCAGATTAACCGAGGCCTACCGCAAGGAAAAAGGAATAGTCATTGAGGAAGGTGATGGAAAAGAAATGGAAGACGTGCCGTTGTATGATTTGTGGATCGGAAAAGCCGTTGAAGAAAAACAGTCTCTATCAGAATTGCCTTGGAGTTCAACGGCAATGACAGAGCTTCAAGCGGACGAGCCCTTGCCAAAGGCTTCTTTCGGTCTTTGGCAGATTCAGAAAAACAGAACGCTTACTGTTGTAAATAAAGCTATGAGAGGTGTACCTTCTTTGAAAGATTTGATTAGTGTTGACTGGTGGGAAGGATCACATTTGAGGCACCTTAAAAAAGTGGCGAGAGTTGACCAAGACGGACCCATAGAAGAAAATCCTAGGGTGAGGTTATTAATGGATTGGTTGCTTGTTAGAAGACCAACTTATAATATTAAAGGTGGTTTATTAGATTATCATTATAAGGACTCAGGTGAAACATGGGTTGGTAAGATAGCAGATAAATCCGCACGGTCAATAGATTTAATTTTAAACAATGCTTTAAATGTTGGTTTTATTAATAAAGAAGAGTGGCAAAAGATAAAGGATGAATTAAGTGGAACTATGGTTATAACTCAAAATAAAGATCCTGAGTTTTATAGAAATATGTAATGAAAACCTAGCTTTGAAGTCTTCTTTTGATTCCCTCTTTTACTCCTTCAAGGGCTTTAGCAGGGCCGTCTGTAGCTAAAACTCTGCCTTCCTTGGTTTGTTCATATCCTAAACGAGATCCTAATGGTCTTCTAGCTAGATAATCTGTTCCAATATCCATGCCGGCTCCTAAACCGAATCCCCCAAGGGTTCTAATTGGGCCTAGTGCTTCGCCGATGGCGGAGCCGTAGCCCTTTTCAGTTTTCATTGCTTGTCTGATTATATCAGGAATTTTAGCAAGGATTAATAAAAATCCCATGCCGATGATTGTTTTCATTAATACGGTTGGGATATCTGTTCCTGAAGCAAGACCTAAACCGGTTATAAACCATGAAGACAGTGTGCCGTATTCCGGCGCACCTAAAAACGGCGGGGTCCACATTGTGGTAGTTTCAAATGACTGCATTAAAAAGACGCCAATCATGGCTACTACAACTACTGCCGGAAAAATTGCCAGTTCGGTTACTAATCCTTTAAACCAACTTCCAAACCCACCTGCCTGGACGCCGGGTATCGCTCCAATCATTATTTGAAAGGGGGCTAAAATTACGGCTAAAATAATATTAATATATGCTTTAATTAAACCGAACAAAAGTTTAAAAAGTAAAATAAGTGCAATTACTGACCAGATAAGCATTACAATTACTATGCCTCCTGTTGCTCCAAGAAGAGCTCCCATAACTCCTCCTGCAGGACCAACTGGTAGGCCGCCTAAGCCGCCGATTATTCCTCCAATAGTTGCTCCAAGTAAAATAAATCCTATTCCGCTGGTGGTTACTGAAAAAAACATCGGAAGTAAGGAGAAAAATCCGTTGTTTATAACTCCTTCGGCTGTTATTTCTTGTGCTATTATTGGGTTTTTGGGTAATTGGAAAAGACTGGGATTAATTCCGCCAATTTTTAATATATTGATTGCTAAGGCGATGAATACATACATTAAGTCAATCATGAATCCGGCGATGGCATATGAAAATGTAACTAAAATTAAAGCACCGATTATTTTCGGGATTGCATTTTCTATTGAAATTACCGCCTGAGGAGAAATTTTAATTTGCAGCATAATTGCTAGCCCTACTCCGATAAATATTAAAGTGAATAAAACATAAGTTACATTCCGGAACGCCTTCCAGACATTCATAATTGGTCTTAAGCCAGAAAAACCTATTCCTTGAGCGTAAGCTGCTTTTGGGCCAATTTTTTGGATAGTGTCATAAGCATAATAAACTCCGGAAGCAGCCGGTCGTGAATAAAGCGAAGCGATTAAACCGCTGGTAAATTGAAGCGCTCCTGTTTCATCAGATTCAGAACTTTCAGATCCATCAATACTTGTGCCGGTTAAGGTAAGGAGGCCTTCAGCCATAGTAGCAAACCATTGATGTCTGGTTAAACTTTCTTGGCTGAGACCGTCTCGGTTTTCTATCTGTTCTTCCAAATTAATTGAGGCATAGGAAGCTTGAGGTAATAAAAAGTGTAATAAAGTGACACCTAAGAGTAAAAAGACGGAAATTATTTTAAATTTGTTTTTCATCATTTCTTTATGTTTTAAATATATATCTAAAAACTTAACTTGTCAAAATCTCGCATTAGAGACCGTACAACAACTCGCGGATTCTTAAATGTGCCGGCCAGGCGCCAATAACAGATAAAGTGACACAATTATCCGGTCCGTAGTCAGTACTTTTTCTTGCAACCATGTTCATGTGCTCGGCGTCATATCCGTTCATTACATACGGATGGTCGGTCCAGGTCGGGTAAGAATTGCCCATACAATCAACATTACCGTTATAATTAGCGTAACCCCACCCGATTACGTCAGGATCAGTAGTGTTAAAAGTAACAGTAAAAGATCTTTTTTTATATTCTTGGGCGCATAACTTTAATTGTCTAAGTAGTTCATTTTCACTTATTGGCCCAGGTGGAAAGGTCTGGCCTTGATTAACCAAATCATGAAAACCACAAAGCCCTTCACCATTAGCCGGATTTTCTCTTTTTCCGCCGCTTTCTTTAAACCAGAGCACAAGCGGCACTTCCGGCGGCACCCCGACTTCTTGGGCAATTGGAATTATTTTATCTTTCAAACTGGAAACCTCGGTTTTAAAAAAACCAGGGATATCCATCATTTCTGATGATGTTTCACTCCAATTACCGCCATTACTTTTAGTAGAATCTTGATTGCTAAACCTAACTGCTGAAACAGAAAGCCAGTCTTCTTGTTTACTTGCCGGGATATATAATTTTTGGCTGGCGTTAACGCCGGCGTCCGTACCGCCGCCGGGCAAATAAACTTCTTTTCCTTGATTTATATTTGCCTGAACTTCAACAGCAGTTGAACCGGAAACTAAACCGGCCGAAATTGCACTGCCTTCTACGTCGACTATCGGGTTGACTTTAGTTCTTTCCAAAAGATGTTTAGCTTCAAGTTTATACTCGTTTAATTCTTCTAAATCTTTTTGAAGTTTTTCTGATTCCTTTCCGGGAAGCAATCCGTAATATAAATCAGTGCATACTTGAAGCTTTTCGTAGTGAGGGACATAAAGGTGCATATAGGATTTTACGGTTGCTGTAGTTGAACTGCGTTGGGGGACTCCATCAACGTAATTTGTTGTTCCGGAGTTGTTTACTTCTACTTCGGTAAAAAATCCGTGCCATCTTTCTTCATCCCATGTTCTTTGGAAATTTTTATAATCAGCATTGTCTTTATTGGTCTCTTCTGAATCGGTATAAGGAAGTTCGCCGACATCACACGAGAAAGCTTTTTTTTGCCCGTAATCCTTATTAATCATTTCTTCGTACATTGAGCCGGGCAAAAAGCTTGACGTCATGTGCCGACAGCCGTCAAGTGCTCCCAAACCTTCAGGTAAAAATAGTTTAACTATTTGGCAGGATAAGCATTCACCCATTGCTTCAGTTAAAAACGTATTCCGTGGATATGTATCATTCCAGGTTGAGGGAGGAAAAATTTCTGCTCTTTGACCGTCGGTTAAATCAACAAATAATCCTTGATAACTTTGTTCCTCTTCACACTTTTCCTCTTTAGCAACAAAGCATTGTTCTAAGTATATCGGCCAATCGGTTTCACTGACTCCGGAATCAGCAGCCAGTTTACCCCGAAAGTATTTTCCCCAGATAATTTCACCGGTGACTACCGGTTCGTTTCCTATACAGGCCCATCCGGGAGTATCTTCACAAACCTTGTCATAGTCCAGGCCGAGAACATTTTCAACGTGGTTACGGTCACAGCAGGTCATTAAGTCCGGTTTAATTTCAAACGGCTGTTCGCAGTTTTCTACTTCACTACGGTTTACTCGGTGGTCCTCGGTATTCTGCCGAAAGTCGTGCTCAGTTAATAAGTCTTTATCTCCGGCACTGCATGTTCTTCCTAAAGTTTTATCGGCAACAGCAATACTTTTTTCTATGTTTTCCGGATCGTAAAGCGGGCTTTCCTGGTGAGTCGGGTCGCCGGAACCAAGCAAATCTTTTAACCTTAAATTAGCAAAGCTTAGGGTTTCGTTTTCTTCCGGAGCGTTAAGAGTCAGCTCTGCTCCCGGCAGGCGCCTGCTTAAGTATCCGGCTCGGAAAAGTTCCGTTAAAGACCGTTTAGCCATTTGTTGCTCACCCTCTTTTTCCGACATGTCAATGTATTCTAAATAGTCGCTGTAGGCCGAGCCGCTGGTCCACTGACGCATCTTGTTGTAAACAAGCATACTGTTGGCTACTTGTTCATGTACAGAGGTTAAATTGACTAGTTCAACCATAAATTTTTCCGGGTGCCGGTCAGGGTAATAAGAAAAAATATAAGAAATATCCCTTGAGGGTAAACAAATCTGGGCGGTTGTCCCGGGTAATTCTAAACTATTGGTGTCTAGAATTTTTTCAACGTAGTAATCTTCGCCCGGGTATCGGCCGTTTCTGTCGCTGGGAACTAAATCTTGGCTTCCAAGCAATTCTCTGAGAAAAGCGATAATTGGTCCTCTGCCGTGAATTATCCGGAAAAGAGCTTTTATTTCTCCGAAAAATATGCGCAGAAGAGCAAGCAGTATCTGCCAAATTCTAGAATTCGCTTCCATAGTTGTTGCTCCGCCCGGCCAGTTTCTGCCGACTTTAACATTTGGATCTTCCAAGCTGGGTGTTTCACCGCCGGTTCGTTCATACATTTCTTTAGCAGTTGCCTTTTTACCGCCTTCTTCTTCGCAGGTTTCACAGTGGCAGTCGCCTTTTAAGGCATCCACCACGCATTCATGCTCCCAGAGATTCCACCCTTCCTGGGGGTAGTTTGAGAATAAAGCATAGCCGAGTGTGCTCTGGAGTTTTCCGATTGTTCCGTTTTTGCAATACATATCTGCACACAGGGGCATTTCTTCGTAGGTTGGCTTGCCGTCAACAATAACACCGGTTTCGGTAAAGATTATTGGTTTATCTCCGTATTTGGCTAGTATTTCGTCAACTGCCTCTGGGGAGTAAGCATGAGCGGAATAGACGGAAAACCGTCCCAACCGGCCAAGTTTACTAATCATTTCTTCATCGGTGTTGACACCGTTGTGAGGGTCGATAGACGGTGTAGTTAACTTAACATATCCAGGTATGCCTTCCGCAATTAGGGCATCAATAAATTGATTAACTACCGGCATGCATTGGTCGAAACACTGTTCCCAATCACTCGTTTGACTGCCGCATATGTCTTTGCACTCCGGATCTACACTTGAAGGTTCATTCCAGGGTTCGAAATAGACTGTTTTACTGCCGTCAAGTTTATTTTTAAAAAAGTTGGCCCAGTCGCTTGCCGCTCCAGCCGGATCAGCCGCCATTTTTTGGCCGGTACCGGTCCACCAGGCGTGTCCGCGGATAACCCAGTTGAAAGAATAAGAGTTAATTACTTGAGCAAAGCCGTCGTTGTCCGGGCTGCCGACGACAACAACTGTTGCATTTGAACCATATTCGGCGGTAACTTTTTGCAAAGTGTCTCCACCCCAGTTTTCAATTATATTCACCTGGGCATAGGAAAGAGTGGGGGAGAGGGAAATAAAAATAAAAATTAAAATTGAAATAAGAATAAATTTTTTCATAGTCGCTTGTTTTACTGTTTGAGGCAGTTTAATTTTATACGCTTCGTAACATGATTTTGAAACTTTCGAGTTACGATCTACGAACTACCAACTACTAAATACTATTTTATGGTGTTGGGATGGTGAATACAGTAACTTTAATTCCGGTGAATTCTTCAATAAGGACTAAAATAAACCAGGCAACAATCATTAAAGCCAACCCAATGACTGCGTAGGTGAAAATGTTTTTTGCCCCTTGGATTTTTTGTTTATCTCCGCCGGCAAATATCAATTTAAAACCGCCGACTACCAGCATTATTGCAAAGGCAAAACCTGCTAAAGTGGTAATTACACTCAGCAGGTTTTGGAATAAACACTCCAAACCCTTAAGGGTAGCAACATCGGTATTGCTAACGCAGTTGGAATTAATATCTTCCCAAGGTTTTTGGGCGTATATTGGTTTAACCATAAACTTTAGTCAAGGTTTTAACCTTGTAGCGACGGAATTTCTAACTGTAAAATATTTATACCAAATAGTGTATTTATCAGTTGTAATATTGCCCAAGCAACAAAAACAATTGCCAAGCCGATTAAAGCATGGGTAATTTGGTTGCGTGCATTTTCAACTTCGGTTTTATCACCTCTTGAGGTGATCCAACGAATACCTCCCATAATTAACATTGCGAAAAAGACCAAGGCAACTACAACTAAAGATAATTTAATTAAACCGGAAACAATACTTGGGACGGTTAAGCTGATTAAATCCGACCATTGGCCTCCTGGTTCTAAATCTATATCTTGCGCATAAACTGCTAGTTGTGGTAATAGAGCTTTTAATTTGTTCATTGTTCACCTCCTTTCAATATTTCTACTAATAATTATAACGTCGGAATAATTAATTTCAAATTCTCCAACGTTTCAATTCCAAATACTGTTCCAATTAACTTTATGATTACAAAAAGCATAAAAACTACCGCCAGACCGATTACCGCATAAGTCATTCGGGTTTGAGCTTCGTCAATTTTATTTTTGTCCCCTTGGCTGGTAATCCACTTGTAAGCTCCGATAACAAAGTAGAAAAGGAAAAGAAGAACTGCCCCGACTAAAAGGAATTTTATTAAAAAATTAACCAGTTTGTTTACAAAGTCCGTACCGCTTTCAGCCGGAGGATTGTTATTAAAAATCGGGTTATTAATTTGAGCATGTATTTTCATGGCGACATTTGTTCAATCATACTTTCTAAATCGATTAAGTTGGGAATACCGAGCAGTTCACCGACCAGGGAGAAAAGAAAAATAGCCGCAATGACAATTATTGCTCCAATAAAATTATTTTGAAGCTTTTGCTGGGCCTCTTTTATTTTCTGTGTGTCGCCGCCGGCGGAAATAAATTGATACCCGCCGACAATAATTTGAATCATAAACCAAATCAAACCGAAAAGCGTCATTACTCCGATAAGATTTGAAATCACTTCAGTGAGAACACTGCCGGCTTCGCGATTATTTTCTAAGCCAATTCGTCCGAAACCCTTGAAGTCAAAACTTAGTGCATATGCTTTTTTTATTATTTTCATTGTGGTCCTTCTATGGTTGGACTGATAATTGCTGTCCAGTCTCCAAATATTAATTTACCCAGTAAGCCGGCGATTGTAAAAGAACCGGCGGCAATCAAAACGCCAAGCATGCTTTGCCATATTCTATTCCAGGCCCCTTCAATTTTCTGGCTGTCGCCGCCGGCGGAAATAAACTGATAGCCGGAAATAATAAAATTAAACAAGGCAAACAAACCGGCGCCGACAATCATAAATTTCATAATATTATTAAGGATAATAAATATTCCTTTGCCGTCGTCAGTATATTTATTAAGCGCTTCTGGTTTATTAATTTCCCCTATTTGGGCTA
>CAZBPF010000003.1:11764-23041 GCA_964493745.1 uncultured Gammaproteobacteria bacterium | reverse complement strand
CGTCAACAAAGAGCACCCATTCATTTTTAGCTTTTTTAAGACCGAAATTACGTTGAGCGGCAAAATTGTTCTCTAGACGTCGCTTATAGACTAATGCTCCCCTATTTTCAGCTAATTCTCTTGTTTTATCTGTTGAATAATCATCTATTACGATTACCTCATCGCACCAATCTAAGTTCTCCAAACATCTTTCAACATTATTTTCTTCGTTTTTGGTTAAAACAACCCCACTTACTTTCATTTAGTTTCTTTTATAGTATATAACAACTTTTTAGTATATGAATTAATGTTAAATTTGTTTTTTATTTTATTTGTAAAGTTAATATCTTTATAAATCCCTGTATCTTCTTGTTCTATAAATTCTACAAGTTTTTTTATTAGGATTCTTTTATTTCGAGGTATCAAAGTCATATTTAGACTTTCATAGGATATTTCAGTAAATCCGCCTTCATTAATTGCAAGTACGGGACATTTGAAACTTAAAGCTTCTATTGGAGTTAGGCCAAAAGGCTCATTTCTAGGAAAATATAATAATAAACTGGCGTTTTGATAGAGTTCAATCAACTTAGTATCTTTGATTAAAGTTAGGATTTTGATGTTAATTTTTGATTTAGGGAGAATATTTTTTTGAATATTATGTTTAATTTTAGTTGTAGTTACTATTTTTAAGTTTATATTACTAAAAAGAGGATTTCTACTAATGGAGTTCAATATGAAATCAAATCCTTTTAAGTAATAATCATTTCCAATCATTAACCAATAATTCCCTTTTTTACGTTGCTTTGTTTTCTTAAGAAAATTATTTGATATAAAAGGGTGGATTATTTTTATTTTAGAATTTTTCTTTAGAATTTTATTAAAAAGCTTTAGAGATAATATGGAGTTGACTATAATTTGATTACTATGATTTAAGCTTTTAATTTCCCATCTTTTCAATTTATAAGTTAAAATTTTCCAAAAGCTTTCTTTAAACTGAGCAAAAAAACTAATTTTAGTTTTTTGATAAAATTCCCTTTTTAATTCATGGATTAAATAAATATTAGGAGTTTTTAAAAATAATGATAGAGGTGGAGTATTAACTAACCAATCACCGCCAATTAAAACATGATCAAATTGAAGCTTGTCAATTTTGTTGGATAATTCTTTAATTTTACTTAAGTAACTAGTGTGAATAAGTTTTAAATACTGTTTCGTATTTTTAGGCGTTAACCAATTTAATTTTATAACCTCAATATTTGCTTTATTAAATTTAAATTTTGAGCTAGTATATCCTTCTTTATTAGTGTAAAGTGTCACGTGATTACCTAATTTTTCTATTTCAGAGATCAATTCGAGAAAAACTCTTTTAGCACCTCCTTCTGGTAAGTTATGAAACAATGCAATTTTCATGTTGACAAACAGCGAAAACTTTTAGTACCATTATAATAGATGGAAATTTATAATGATTTTTCTTTTCCTCCTTTCTTTTTATTTATCTTCTTAATTTTACTAAATTGCTTTCTATTACTACCAGTTTCGAATATTTATGCTACAGAAATTTATTTTCAAGACGATTTTAATAGTCTTTCAGAAACAGATTGGATAATTAATAGTTCAAAGTCATCGGAAGAATTAATAGAAAATGGCAAATTAAAACTGGAAGGAGAAGGAGCAGGCTTTCCCTATGTATGCCGAGAGTTAAATTTACCCGAAAACGTAGATTTTGAATTAGAAATTAAATTTAAGTATGAAAAGATAGATGATTGGGGAGTAGGGATAAATATTGGCAATTCTATATTGGATTATACTGTAAGTCAGAGTTATTACGCTACTAATTATAATGATGCCGAATATACTCATTTTCAAATTTGGCAAGATTCAAGTTCTCCCATTTATAAAAACAAGTTACTTTTAAAAAATCATCCAACTCTTAAAGAAGAAATTAGCGATGCTGAATTTTATTATTTAAGTACTGGTAATGATTTTAATTCTCACGTATTTAAATTAAGCAAAGTATTAGATGATTATTTTACTTATTTAGATGGTAATAAACTTTCAGTTGAAAATTTATCTTCAACAAGAGAGGTCGAATATATATGTTTTGGTAATCCAACCGAAATGGATTCAAGCGATTTGTGGAGTGCAATTAGCGTGGATTATATTGAAGTATCAATTGATATTAATTCAGAAAAGAACAAGGTTATATTTTTGCCGGGGTTGAGTGCGAGTTGGAACAGTAGGGCGATGGTTTTGGGTCATGATGAGGTTAGCTGGCAAGAGTGGGATTTGATTCCATTTGCAGTACCGGTTTACAAAAGGTTTAGAGAATCAATGGCCCTTAACGGTTATCAAGAAGGTGTTGATTTTTTTGTTTGGCCGTACAATTGGACACAATCAATTGAGTTATCTTCAGAAGATTTAAAAGAATATATAGATGGACTAAATTTAGAAAGTGGTGAAAAAGTAGATTTAGTTGGTCATTCTTTAGGCGGAATGGTCAGTCGTGATTTTGCCCAGGATTATCCGGAATTGGTTGACAAAGTAATTACCGTCGGGTCGCCTCATCAAGGCGCGGTTCAGGCCTATCAGGCCCTGGCCGGAGGGAAAATTGGTGAACAGCGGGACTTGGAATGGATCGGCATGCAGCTTTTAGTGCATTTAAACCGCCGCGGTTTTCAGACAAATGCTGACGTAGTTAAAGATATGGCAGAGGTTTTAAACGATTTAACCCCTACTTTTGATTATTTAAATAAAGACAATAGCTATCTACAAACGCATGCCTATTCAAACCAGTATCTTAATGTATTAAACACCGATCCCGGAACAAATCTTTTTATTGACCAAGCTGATTTTTTTGCCGGAAATATGGCTGACTCAACTCCTTTGGAATTAAAATTAGGCGGGACTAATATCGTTGACCGACTGCTTGGCTTATGGCCGGACGGTAAACCGTTAAAAACAATTTTTGGAATAGGAGATGAAACGGTTCTTCGTTTAAGCAGTTATTTAGGAACTGAGCCAAACTATGAATATCCGCTTGAGCATAAAGAATTAATAAATGAGGATGAACCATTAACTCAAATACTGAAATCGTTGGGAATTAATTCACCGCAGTTGGCAGGAGAAAACAATATTCCTTCTGCTGATGATATGTTGATTTTTTATCTTGCTTCTCCGGCTGAATTGCAAATTGAAAATATTGGAACGGGAGAAACTTATGTGCCGCAAAACCCGAATATCCAGATGGTTTATCTAAATTATCCGGAAAACGCGGAAGAATACACGGCCGAATTATTTGGCACCGGTGACGGTCAATATCATCTTTATGTTGGTCAGTTAACCCCGCAAGGTAGTTTTTGGCGGTCATATGGAGGTGAAATTAGTTCCGGTGATGAAAAGTATTATAATTTTGAAATTGATGCAAATCGGCCGGAAGCAGATCCGCTGAGTGATCAAACCGGAAAAAAGTTTCTTGACCAGGCCTTGTTTAAACTTGAGGAATTAAATAGTCAAGATAATCAGCATTTAAACTCCGGTCAAGTAAACCTTGAAACGGCAATAACAAATGTAAAAAATGAAAAATGGAATGAGGCGATAGCAAAAATTGACAAGACAATCGCAAATTTATCCGGCTATAGAAAAGGTCTGGGAGAAAATGAGATTATAGACTACAACCTTTCACTAGAAATCAGTCAATTGCTTATTTCTTCATGGCAAAAAATAAATCTATATCATCAGGAAATTAATCAGCAAGAAGCTGTTGAAGCATTCCGAAGCGGATTTGGTTCATATAACCTTGGTTTAAATTATCTTCAGTTGGCAAATCAGCGTGGACAGGAAATTAATAAGTTTAAAGTAATGTCTTTAAAAAGAGCTGAGTCAGTGGTTGACGAAATCTTTCCGCACTTAAATGAATCTAAATATGGATTAATTTATCCACATTCTTATTTAATTAAAACTCTCAGCCGGGAGGCCTATATCAAAGATAATCCATTTCGTAACCAGCCATTCAAATCACAGTGAATTCCATTTTTTTTGAGTTCATGATATTTTGATATCTTAACCCCTCAAACCATTTCCATTGGTTATGGATCAAATCACAGCGTCTTTGTGCCTTTTTGGGTTCTAAAAGTAGTTTTGTTGCTACACCAAGTTCGCAAGTTTCATAAAATACTCTTTTGCCATTAATTTCTTTTTCATACTCAAGATGAAAGGGACAGCTAGGACAGTCAGTTTTTAATTGTTTTGTGTGCCAATTCCAATTGCTGTGGCTACGGCTTTCTTCAAGGGTTTCAACTGAAAAAATCCGGGATTGTCCATCTGGAGGATTGTTAACTATATGGTATTCCTTGGAATTGGGTTGTGGATTAGGTAGCGTACTAATTTGCATTCGTACAAATAGGGAAAATCCAGGTAGAGCCGGTTGTTTAATATGCTGAGGAATATCTACCCAGCTTTTTCTTTCCGTCATCGTGTGGGTCTAAGTGGACTTGAACCACTGACCTCGTCGATGTGAACGACGCGCTCTGGCCGACTGAGCTATAGACCCTTTTAAATATCCCCTTGCGATATTATATCAAAGGGTATAAACTGTACCAGTAATAATGAAGAAAGTTTTTCAATTTTTTCTGGATTCAATTCAGGCCTTAGTTTTAGCATTATCCGTGTTTGTGCTTCTTTATTTATTCATTGCCCAGCCAAATCAAGTTCACGGTCATTCTATGGATCCTAACTTTCATGATAAAGAGTTTATACTGACAGAAAAAATTACTTACAAACGCCGGGATCCCAAACGCGGCGAGGTGGTTGTTTTTAAAGCCCCGCCAAGTGAGCCGTGCGCCGTTGACAGTTGTGAATATATAAAAAGAGTGATTGGCCTTCCCGGCGAGATAGTCAGACTAAAAGACGGTGAAATCTGGATTAACAACCGCCGGCTTGAAGAATCCTATTTACCAGCTGACTTCAAGACAACTGCTGCCAGTTATTTAAGAGAAGGCCGCCCGTTAGTAGTGCCGCAGGGTGAATATTTGCTGATGGGTGATAACCGTCCTCATTCCCGCGACGGAAGAGAATTTGGAACTACACCAGAAGGAGACATAGTTGGGCGCGCATTTTTTGTTTATTGGCCGACGAACAGAATGGGCGTAGTAGAACATGCAGAATACAACTTCTGACTGCAGTTAAGAATTGAGGAAAATTTCCAAAGTAAGCTTGTTTGCTGACGAGTTTGATTCAATTTTTTTAACACTTTTTCCGAGAATTTGTTCCAATCCCTCTTTAATAGTTTCAGCTTGTTCCTGGTTGATTTGTAAATTCTTTTTACGCTGATTCTTTTTTTGTCTTACTAAATCTTCGGTCTCACGCACTGTTGAATGATTTTTTAAAACCTCTTTGTATACTGAGATACACTCTTGGGCGTTTCCCAGCGAAGCAAGTGCTCTTGCATGCCCTTCGCTGATTACGTCTCCCAGAAGGCCGTCCTTGATGGCAACAGGTAAACCTATCAGCCGTACGCTATTGGCAGCAAAAGAAGCGCTTTTGTCAATTTTATCTGCTAAATCTTTATAACTCAGGTCGTTATCTTCTTTGATACGTTTAAACAGTTTGCCGCGCTCTAGAGGATTAAGTTTTTTGTAGTCTTTAAGTTGTGACATAAAGTGTTAGTAAACACAAATCAGCTTATTATCTCTTTTATTTTTAAATTTAACTATGCCTTTGCGTTCGGCATAGATAGTAAAATCGCGTCCCATTCTTGTTCCCGGTCCGGGGTGGAATTTAGTTCCCAACTGCCTAACAATAATGTTTCCCGGTTTAGCAGTTTGACCGGCGTATAATTTTAAGCCGCGGCGTTTACCTTTGCGTTTACGTTGACTTTTCTGGTTAACTTTACCTTTTGCTTTAGTTTTTGCCATTTTATTCTGCTTTAATATTTTCTATTTTAATTTTTGTTAAATAAGGCCGGAAGCCCTTAACTCTTCTGTATCTGGTTTTTGCCCTAAATTTAGCAACTCTAATCTTGTCACCCTTAAAGTGATCAATAACCTTTGCCTTGACAACAGCATTATCAACAATAGGTTGTCCAACTGAAACCTTTTTTCCTTTTTTAACCAGGAGCACTTTATCGATATTAAATTTTTTGTCTTTATCCAAATCAATTTTGTCAACAGTCAGCTCTTCGCCTGGTTTAACCTGATACTGGTGGCCCTTCAAATCAATTACTGCATAATCCATATTAAGGACAATTATATCAACATTAGATATATTTGGCAAAACCCGATTATAAGAGTCCGAGGGCAACCAAAGTTGAAATCAAAGACGAACCGCCGTAGGAAAGCAAGGGCAAAGGCAGACCGACGACTGGAAATAACTGCAAGTTCATTGCCAGATTAATAATCGTTTGAATAAAAAATAGAAGAAAAACGCCCAATCTGAAATTAAAATCAAGAGGGTTTTTTGCGGTGTTGATTTTTTTAATCATCCACCAGAAAAGATAAAAATAAAGACCTAAACAGAAAAAAGTTCCTACAAAGCCCAATTCTTCGCTAATTGCAGCTAAAATAAAATCAGTCTGCTTTTCCGGTAAAAAGGCCAACTGTGTCTGTCTGCCGGCGCCAAATCCTCTTCCCAACAAACCGCCTGCACCAATAGCAATTTTCGCTTGAATCTGGTTATATCCTTTACCCAACGGGTCAGCATTGGGATTAAGAAACCCGGTAACCCGGGCTATTTGATAAGGTTCTAAAAGCGCAGCCCATCCAAAGTAAATAACGACTAACCCGACACCGGCAATTGGAAGCCACCATTTAAGCTTAGGTTTATGAATAAAAACCAGCACTAATAAACTGATTAGGATAACTCCGGCACTGCCCAAATCCGGTTCTAAAAGAATTAAAATAATCGGAATAAAAATTAAAATTAAATCAATAAGAAATTCCAAAAAATTACCGGTTCCTTCTCTGCCTAGATAAGAACTTATCCAGCCGATTAAGAAAGGTTTAGCCAGTTCTGAAGGTTGTAAAGTAAATCCGGCGATATTGATCCAGCGCATGGAACCTCTTACCACCTGGCCGACAATTAAGGGAACTGCCAGAAAAAAAATTATTACTGCGTAAACATATTTACTATATCTAAATATGTTTTCCTTGCCAACATTTTTAACGATATAGAAAACCGCTCCCCCAAAAATCCAAAAAATCACTTGACGCCAGAAAAGACTTCTTTCCAGCCCCCAAATCATCAGCAGGTTCAGTATCATTAGGCCAAAGACTGAAATCATTTTCTCTGTTTTCTTAAAAAGGAAGGAATATCAAACTCGTCGTTTATTTCAACGCCTTCGGGTAAATCCTCTTTTGAAAACTCAATATTTTTGTCGTCTGGACTTTCTGTTTCCGGTTCTTCTAAATCCGCGTCATTTTTTTCAACTTTTTTATTTTCTTTTTTGGTTACCAACTGGGAAAGCATTTGACGCGATTGATCAAAACCGGTGGCAATAACCGTAATTTTTATTCCCTTGTGTTCAGGTTCAATATTTGCTCCGAAAATAATATTTGCATCTCCTCCTACCAATTGGCTGATTTCCTGCGCCGCCTTTTCAACTTCAATCATTGTTAAGTCTGACGAGCCGGTGATATTAAATAGAATGCCCCTTGCGCCGTCAATGCTGACGTCAAGCAAAGGTGAAGAGATAGCACTCATTACCGCTTCTTTTGCCCGGTTCTCTCCGCTTGCTTCACCAACACCAAGTAAAGCACTTCCAGCGTTTCTCATAATTGACTTAATATCAGCAAAATCCAAATTAATTAAACCGGGAGTGGTAATTAATTCTGAAATACCTTTAACCCCTTGGGTCAAGACAGAATCAGCCAAATTGAACGCCTCAACCAAAGTTAAGTTTTCGCTGGCGATGTCAAGCAGTTTTTGGTTGGGGATGACAATTAAGGTATCAACGTTTTCCTTCATTTTTCCAATCGCCTCTTCAGCAATGACCATTCTTCTTGTTCCTTCAAAAATAAACGGCTTAGTTACAACTCCAACGGTTAGTACTCCCAGTTCTTCTTTAGCAATTTTACCGATAACCGGCGCCGCTCCGCTGGCAGTGCCGCCGCCCATTCCTCCGGAAATAAAAACCATATCCGACCCTTTAACTAAATCCATTATCTCCTTTGCCGACTCTTCAGCTGCTTGCTTGCCGATTTTAGGATTTCCACCTGCCCCCAAACCTTTGGTCAATTTTTTACCCAGCTGAATTTTGGTGTCAGTTTTGGAAGAAATTAAGGCCTGAGCATCGGTATTGGCGGTTAAAAAATCGACTCCTTTAATTTGGTTTGAGTCAATCATATGGTTGACAACATTTCCCCCGCCTCCGCCTACGCCGATAACTTTAATATTCGCAACCTGGCTTGGTCGGGGTTCAACTAAAGCCATTGTTAGTTTACGGCAGCAGCGGTTTAAGAATTTCTCCTAACCGCTGGACCGCGCCTTTAATTGGTAACTTGCCCCTGATTTTACCTAAATCAAACATCCGGTGCGGTAAGATACTTTGAGCGCGTTGTTTATTAACTCCGTATAAAATAAGGCCGATCGATGAAGAAAAATCCGGTGTAAGAAGTTCATCAACAATACCGCCGACTTCTTTAGGTACGGCTATTCTTACCGGCAGTCCCAAAGCATGCTGACAGTTATATTTAATTCTTGCTGTTCGGGCTCCACCGCCGGTTAAAACAACTCCGGCTGGAGTTGCCCCGCCAAACCCGCTCTCTCTGATTTTCTCACCAATCATCTTAAAAATCTCTTCCAGTCGAGGGGCAACTATTCCGTTAATTGCTGTTTTTAAAGATACTTTTTGAGTTGACTCACTGACCCCGAGTTCTTTTAGCGAAACCTCTTCGTCATTATCTAATTCAGTATTTAGTTTAAGTTTTAATTTTTCTGCCTCGTCAAGTGACAAACGGAGTCCAATTGCCAAGTCGTTGGTAACATTTTTTGCTCCGATTGGAATAACTGCTGAATAAGTCGGCGCACCTTCATGGTAAATAGTCAAAGTGGTAATACTTGCTCCCATATCAACAAGAATAACTCCCAGTTCTTTTTCAGTCGGAGTAAGAACAGATTCGGCGCAGGCAAAACCGGAAAAGACGTAATCAAGAATTTTAATACCCGATTCGTCAAGACATTTACTTAAATTTCTTAAAGCGGGAGTTGAAGCGGTAACAATATGTGATTCAACTTCCAGCCGCACTCCGGCCATACCAACCGGATCAATGACTCCGGATTGGCCGTCAACAGTATAATTTCTCGGTATAACGTGAAGTATTTCCTGTGACGACGGCAGTGAAACAGCTTTTGCGCCTTCAATAACTCTTTCCACATCTTCATCGGTAATTTCACCGGTCGGGTTGGAGACGGCAACTACCCCTTGTGAATTTAAAGAAGAAATATGGGGGGCAGAAATGCTGACAAATGCTTCAGTAATTGAATAGTTAGCCATTCGCTCAGCCGCTTCAATACTTTTAATCATTGATTGAGTTGCTTTTTCAATATCAACGATTTGGCCTTTCCGCATACCCTCGGCGGGAAAATTAGCCACACCAATAATATTTAGACGCTCTTCCTCTGGATAATATTGACCGACCAGAGTGACTATTTTACTACTGCCGATATCCAAACCGACAATTAAATTAGAACGCAACATAAGGTTTATCTCCGGTTAAATCTATTAATTTGGGGACGCCTTTTTGGTTTAGTCCCTCTCCTATTTTAGCTTCTTTTAAAATCAATTGTAAAGAGGCAAGTTGGGTCTGCGGCGGTTGTTGGGTAGAAAAAATTACTTTAACAAGATCGCCGTCTTTTTTAATTAACGTTTCAAGGCCGTTAATTTCTGGTTTAGTTTTTGGACCGTTAATTATATTTATATCGTTTTCCCTTAAAGTATTAACTAATTTTAATTTTATAACCTCTGTTTCCTGAACCGGCTGGTAATTTTGTTTATTCCACCTTCTTGCTTTATCTACTACATATGGTAATACTTTAAATTCAAAAAGCAAAATTAATCCGGAAATAAAAATAGCCAAAGGCAGTTGTTTAAGCTTCATACCAGCTCTTTTGCTAAATGCCAAACTTTTTTTCCGGCTTTTCTAGGTTCAGCCCTATCCCACCATTCCGGTAATTTGGCTTTTTTTTCAATATTAACCATGTTTTTTATTTCTTTGTATAAAAGTTTTGGACTTAAGTTTTTTTGATCAATTTTTTTAGCCAATCCAATTTCCTCCAGCCATTGAGCGTTCTTTTCTTGTTCATTTTCAGCTGTCCAGGGAATCGGAATAAGCAGGGCCGATTTTTTTAATGCGGCCAGATAAGTACAGATATTTGCCCCGCTCCGGCTGATAACCAGTGATGACTGCCGGAGGAGCCAGCCGAAGTCATTATTGTTTACGAACCGGACACTAACATAGTTGTCTTCGTTAACTTCATCCAAATTTGTGTCAAGGCCAATTTGGTGGAAAACAAAGTAATCTTTAATTAATTTATCTTTAATTTTTAAAACAGTTTGGTTAATTATTTGAGATCCGGTTTTACCGCCGGTAACAAGCAAAATCGGCTTAGCAGTTTTATCAAGAGCTGAGTAAAGGAAACTGCTTTTAGGGGGCTGGTATTTAAAAACAGCTGATTCCACCGGATTGCCGGTTAAAACTGTTTTTTCTTTTGGCAGTTGGTCAATAACATCCGGAAAAGAAACAGCTATTTTTTTAACAAAAAATTTATTTATTTTCGTGCCTAGACCGACTGTTCTGGTTTGTTCATGAGTTACTGATGGTATTCCAAGAAACCATCCTGAAATAACAACCGGAACAGAAAGATAACCGCCGAAAGAAATAATTAAATCCGGTTTAATTTTTTTTAACTTTTGGCAGGATTGAAAAAAACCGACTGGTATTTTAAAAAAACTTTTTAGCGTATTTGGTGTTAACTTCCGCTGAATTCTACCGGTAGTTAAGGGTAGAAAAACGACTTTCGGATTATTTTTCAGCGTTTGAAATTCAAAAGACTCTTTTTTTATTGACTCGAGTGCGTACTTTCGGCCGAAATAAAAAATCTGCCAATTATCTTTATCTTTTAAAATTTCCTCAATGACCCCCAATGCCGGAGTTAAATGCCCGCCAGTTAAAACAACTTTTTTCATACTTAAGTCTATCACATTTAAAAATTATACTGAGGTGGATAACGCAGGGTAAACCCTGCTAATACAGACATAGGTTTGAATTAGCAACCTTTAGGTTGCGTGAACGCAGGGTAAACCCT
>CAZBPF010000003.1:0-11664 GCA_964493745.1 uncultured Gammaproteobacteria bacterium | reverse complement strand
GCTAGTACAGACATAGGTTTGAATTAGCAACCTTTAGGTTGCGTGAACGCAGGGTGAACCTGCTAGTACAGACATAGGTTTGAATTAGCAACCTTTAGGTTGCGTGAACGCAGGGTAAACCCTGCTAGTACAGACATTGGTTTGAATTAGCAACCTTTAGGTTGCGTAACTGGTTGATTATTTATTTTTTGAGTGGCGGGAGACGGAGACAATAATTCCGGCAGCCGTTAAAAGGGTAATTAGTGAAGACCCGCCGTAAGAAACAAAAGGAAAAGGCATGCCGGTAAGCGGAAGAACAATCGCTACTGCTCCTAAATTAATTAACCCCTGCCAGCCAATTAAAGAAATCAATCCCCCGGCCAGCACTTGTCCGAATTTGTCCGGCGCCTGACGGGCTATTTTAATACCTCTGCCGATAAGTAAAAAGAAAATGCCAATAAAAACACTTATGCCGATAAAACCGAACTCTTCACCAATTAAAGCGACAATTGAATCGGTGGTTACTTCAGGAAGGTATTGGAATTTTTGTCGCGAATTACCTATTCCCCGGCCAAAAATTCCTCCTGAGCCCAAAGTCAGCGCCAATTGATAAGCGTGATAAGACTTTCCCCTTGGGTCATAAAAAGGGTTTAAAAGTCCTAATAAGCGGCTTTTGCGATAAGGCGAAGTAAGAATTAAAATAAATCCGATTAAAAGACCGCCGATTACTAAGACGGACAAGCTGGATAATTTTTTTCCGCTTAAAAACCATATTGAGCCGGCGGTTGCGGCGAGTAAAGCAGCTGAACCAAAATCAGGTTGAACCAAAACTAAGCCGATTGGAAAAGAAAGAAATAAAAGCTGATGCCAAAGGCCTAATTTATTTTCACCGGTGCTGAGATCTGCAAAAAGGAAGATAATTCCAAGTTTTACCAGCTCAACCGGCTGAATATTAATAAAACCAAGGTCAAGCCATCTTTTTGCTCCGTACGCCGCTATTCCTATTTTAGGCAGAAAAACTAATATTAACAGACAAAGGCCGAATAAAAAAAGGATTTTAGAAATTTTTTTCCAGAAATGGTAATTAATTCGGCTGGTTAGAAAAGCCAAGCTTCCACCAATAACCAACCAGACTAACTGGTGTTTGAGGAAATAAAATTGGTCTCCGAAAACTGTTTTTCCTTCAATTAAGGAAACATCACCGATCATTACTAATCCGGTCAAGACGAAAAAAGTCGTAAGCCCAATAAAACCCCAATCAGGTTTATTTTTATTTTTCATTTTATAAATTCCAGTAATAAACTAGTTTTTCAGCAATATTAAACCACACCGGTGCCGCTGTTTCCGAACCCCAGGGTGAAGTTGCTGTTTCCCTTAAACTTATCAGCATTACAAATTTCGGATTGTCTGCTGGAGCATATCCAATAAAGGAAGCAATTGTTTTTTCCTCGTCATAATGACCGGCGATTGGAATTTGGGCCGTTCCGGTTTTGCCGGCTACGGCCAGATTATCCAGCTTAGTCCATTTGACGGCTCCGTTTTCAACGGCATTGACGAGCATGCTTTTAATTTGGTCAGTTGTTTTTTCACTAAGTGGTTGGTTAATTATTTTTGTCTGATGTTGGTGAATAATTTTGGGCTCCGCGCTAATTTTGTTGACAATGCGTGGAGTTACTAATTTCCCGCCGTTGGCTAAAGTAGAAAAAGCGGTAACCAATTGAATTGGAGTAAGCGAAATCCCCTGGCCGAAAGAAAGAGCAGCAATGTCAATTGGATACCAATCACTGTTTTTTCTTAATGGTAAAACTGCTTCCTCTTGTAAGTCAATATTTGTTTTTTTGCCGAAGCCAAATTTATCCAAAAAATCAAGCATCTTATTTTTACCGAGTTTTTCAGCGACAAAGACCATACCAACGTTGTCAGAATTCTGAATAACTTCAGTCATTGTTGAATCAGGGTGATAGTTGTCGTCCCAGGTTCTGATCGTATGGTCGCCAATTTTTTTTGGCTGGTCACAAAAAGTGCATTTAGTATCCGGTTTAACCGCTCCTTCTTCAAGAGCCGCCGCCATAACAAGCGGTTTAAAAATAGAACCGGGTTCAAAACCCTCGGCAATTGCCGGATTAGGATAAAGTTCTTTTTCATATTCGTTAAAATTAGCCGGGTCGTAATTTGGGAAACTGGCCATTCCCCAAATTGCGCCGTTTTCAGGATTCATTATAATTCCCCAGCCGGACTTAGCTCCGTACTTGTCTATCCCCTCTTTAAGCTTTTCTTCTAAAATAAACTGCACTGGTCTATCAAGATATAAAGTTAAATTCATTCCGGGCCGCATAACTTCTTCAATATGGTCGCCGGATAAAATTATTTCGCCGAACGGGTTATTTTCAGCAATTAACAATCCCGGTTGACCGGACAGTTGTTGATGGTAATACCCTTCCAAACCGTAATACCCCTGTGGATCACCGTTTTCATCTGACCCGACAAACCCAAGCTGGTGGGCGGCCATACTTGCTTCCGGATAGTCACGTATTGAGCTCTCATCAAAACTAATCCCTTCAACCTCCAGTTGGCTGATTTCTTCTTTTTGGTTATTGTTTAATCGCCGTTCAACCATAATCCATTTTGAACCGCTGTTTATTTTATTGAGTAAAGAAGAAGGAGTTGCTTCAATAACCGGGCCGACCGCTTCTGAAAATTCCTCTTTTGAAATATTCAGGTTTGGCAGGTATAAGCTTAAATCAAAAGACGTCTTGTCAATTGCCAACGGATAATCGTCGCTTGAATAAATTGTTCCTCTCGGTGAATAAGTTTCTTTAACACCCAAACGTTGGCGTTTAGCAACTGCTGACAATTCGCCGCCTTTAATAATCTGCCAGTAAAACAGGCGGATAATAATCAGTAAATTAATTAGTCCGAAAAAAAACAAAAAAATTTTAAATCGTCGCTGGTCCATTTTAATATCTTAGCGCAGCGTAGATATCCTTTTCAACATAAACAATCCTGCTGTCAATTTCAGAAAATCCAAGTTGTTCTGCCGATTGGCTGATTTTCCGGATAGACGACATATGGGCGGCTTCCTTAGCCAAAATCTTGTTTTCAGTTTGTAAACTCTCTTCCTTTTTTTTCAGTTCAATGTAAGACGCCTGCATTGACAGCATATGAGTTGAAACAGCAACTGAAACTAAAACATCAACTATGACTAGTGCGATAATATAAAAAATATATTTTTTCATTTTATTTTCTTAAAAACCCTTAATTTGGCGCTTCTGGCCAGATAATTCGATTCAATTTCTTTTCTCGAGGGAAAAATCAAATCGGTTTCAATCAGGCCGTTTTCAACAAGTTTTTTACCGGCAAACTTCACCAACCTGTCTTCCCCTGAATGAAAAGTAATTATCAGTGTTTTTCCCCCTTCCGATAAAATCTCGATACTTTTACTTAACCCTTTTTCCAAATTTTTTAATTCCTGATTAACTTCAATTCTTAAAGCCAGAAAAACCTTTGTTGCTGGATTTAAACTGCTTTTTTCTTTATGTTCCTGATATACGTTTTTAATTAACTCGGCGAATTCTTTACCGTTTTCTATTTGTTTTCGACGACGGGCGTCAACCACAGCTTCAGCAATTGGTTCAGCCAGCTTTTCTTGAACAAGTTTTGCAAAAAGTTCATTTAACTCTGTTAACGAATAACTATTAATAATCTCTTTTGCGGTGGCCTTGGTTTTAGGGTTAATTCGCATATCCAGTGAATCATCGTTAAAAGAAAAACCCCGGTTGGCTTTTTTAAAATGCCATCTGGAAACACCAAGATCAAACAAAATACCGTCCGCCGGGCAAAAATTATTTTCCTCAGCAATTTTTTTTAAATTTCTAAAATTGCCGTTGACCAGCTGATAAGGAGCATCAGGGCAGTAATTTTCAAGATGCTCCTTAGTCAGGTTAAACACTTCCGGATCCCACTCAATACCTAAAACACTAGCGCCGTTTTCTAAAAGCTTTTTGGTATGTCCGGCGAATCCCAAAGTGGCATCAATAAACTTCTTACCCGGCTTGGGCTTAAGTTCCGTTATAACTTCTTTTAAAAGTACAGGACGATGAAAAAGTTCATCTTCCTTAAACATCTTCATTACTTAATCGTTCCGATATATGATCAATATTTTTCGACAAATAGTTTTGATAACTTTTCCATTTTTTCTCTGACCAGACTTCAACATATTTACTTAGACCGAGAAAAACAGCTTTATCATCAACTTCACAATATTGACGAAGATGGTTGGGAATAACAAATCTTCCTTGGTCGTCAAGTTCTATTAAGGCGGCGTTACCAAGCAAAAATCTAACCGTATCTCTGGCCGGACCGGAAACAAAAGGTTTCTTTTCCGTTGCCTCTGTTAAGGTTTGCCATTTTTCTTCAGAAACGGCGATCAAACAACCCTCATATCCCCGGGTTAAAATAATTTTTGATCCGAGTATTTCTCTTAATTTTTTAGGAAAAGCAACCCGGCCTTTACCGCTTACATTTGCCTGGTATTGTCCTAATAATTGATTAGACATTTTATTCACCAAAATTCACCACTAATCACCACGTAACACCATTAAACCATTAAAATAAGGTCTTTGTCAAGGGGGAAATGGCTCTCAGTAGAAAACCTTTAATAAAGCCCGTCTTATACTATTTCTTTTTTATCTAAATTTGCACCTTATACGTAATAGCAAGCTTTAGCTTGCGTAACGCAGACTAAAGTCTGCTAATACAATCCAGTTTATACTCACAAACTTTGGAGAGCCAAAAAAATTTGTAAAATTAAGTTAGTCGTTAGAAGTCCAAACCGCTTCATAGCCGGAAGAAGCTTCTTCAATAGTAAATTGCTTTTCAATTGACCAGGACTGGTTATCGCTGTTTATTAAACGGATAATAACTCTACCACCGCTGACATTATCGTCAATGTGTTGGTGGCAAACTCCAGTTGAACAGCTTTCGGTGCCAAAAAGCAAATCCTCACTGATTTTTCTTGATTCCGGTATATCCATTGGTTCTCCGGCAACGCCGCGTTCAATTTCCTGTCCGTCACTTTCAGCGGTATAAATTAATTCATATTCAAGCTGAATAAAATCCTCATCAATTTTCGAAATTGTCAGTAAAGCACCGCTTCGGTCAGGTTTAATATCCAAACCGATTTCCGGTTTTTTCTTTTCGGATAAAGTCGGTTGAATTTGCGTTGCCGGTGTTGGTTCCTGGTTAAGGTTTTTGTTTTCTGAACTGCCTTTATTTCCCCACCAAAAAAACCAGCTGGCTCCGATACCGGAAAAAAGAACAAAAACTCCAATGATAAAAATAATTTTTTGTTTTTTACTCATTTTCTAACCTGCTATTAAAATAATCCTCTAATTGAGAAATGTCAACCCTTTCTTGTTCCATAGTATTGCGGTCACGGACGGTAACCGAATCGTCATCTAAACTGTCAAAATCAATTGTAACACACCAAGGAGTGCCTATTTCATCCTGACGTCTGTATCTCTTACCGATATTCCCGTGGTCGTCCCAATCAGCATGAAATCTTTTATTCAGTTTAGTATAAACATGGTTGGCTTTATTAACCAACTTTTCTTTATTGGAAAGCAAAGGAAAAACAGCCATTTTAAAAGGGGAAATTTTCGGTTTCAGGTCAAGCCAGACTCTTTTTTGATTATTTTTTTCTTCTTCCCGGTAGGCGTCAAGCATAAGGGCTAAAAAAGTTCTGTCAACTCCACCGGAGGCCTCAATAATATAAGGAAAAAACTTCTTTCCGTCGGTATCCTGGTAATGCAAGTCTTCTCCGCTGAATTTAGAGTGTTGTTTTAAGTCATAATCCGATCGGTCGTGCAGACCTTCCAGTT
The DNA here is from genome assembly GCA_964493745.1 of uncultured Gammaproteobacteria bacterium. Taxonomy (GTDB): domain Bacteria; phylum Patescibacteriota; class Microgenomatia; order UBA12405; family JAHJSD01; genus CAYSLZ01. The sequence continues at coordinate 5,806 of CAZBPF010000003.1, read as the reverse complement.
CATCCCAACCAAAAGGATATTTATACTCTATATCCCAAGCATCTCTGGCGTAAAAAATCAGTTCATCCTTGGTATGCTGCCGCCAGCGCATATTTTTCTCGTTTATGCCCAAACGATCAATAAACCAATTCCAGCGGATTTTTTTCCATTGGTCATAGGCCTGATCGGCCTTATCCGGATTAACAAAAAACTCAACATCCCACTGTTCAAACTCGCGCAGTTTGAAAATAAACTTACCAAAAGTTATTTCGTTACGGAAGGCCTTACCTATTTGGGCGATGCCAAAAGGTAATTTCGGCGATAAAGAATCAACTATCGGTTTAAAATTTAAATAAGTATTTTGGCATGATTCACCTTTTAAATAAGCGGTTGTTTTTTCACCGGAAACCGATCCGAGAAAAGTCTTCATCATTAAATTAAACTGTTTAATTTCCGGTACTAGTTGTCCGCCGCAGTATGGGCAGTTAGTATTTCCCTTCTCAATAATTTTCCATTCTCCTTGTTTATTTTTTTTTGCCCGCCAGCCGTCAAGTTTATCAACACGAACGCGCTTACGGCACTTTTCGCATTCAATCAACGGGTCGTCAAATCCCTCAATATGTCCACTCGCCTCCCATACTTTCGGATGAAGAATAATTGAACCGTCGATACCGTAAATATTATCTCTTTGGTGAACCATGTCATTCCACCAGAGATTTTTAAGGTTGCGGATTACTTCTGCTCCCATTGGGCCGTAGTCATAAAAACCGGCTAATCCGCCGTAAATTTCACTTGTTTGAAAAACAAAGCCCCTTCTTTTGCAGAGAGAGGCGATTTTATTTAATTTATCTTTAGCCATTATTTAAAAATTTCTAAACTGATTAACCTGTCCTCAATAATTTCTTCAATTCTGTTTTTAAGTTCAACGTGTGCTTGTCGATAATTTGTATTCGAAAGCAAATTCTTAGTTGATGATTTTACACCATACCCTAAAAAATTCAATAAATTCGATTCAAACTCAACTACTTTATTAAAATTGCCTTTTTTAATATCTTTTCTAATATCCAACAAAAGACGGTAAACTTGTTGATTTTCCTGGCTTTCTGGAACAAGACGGTTTATTAACTCACAGACATAAATCATTGTTGCCAATTTATTCTCGTTAAGTCTGAAATCAAGTTTATTATCCAAAATCTCAACTTCAGTGATTATAGCAAAAGTTTTTCCCTGGTATAAAAGAACTTTGACTTTATTAGCTAGTTCAAGACAGCCAAGCCGTTTGCTGTTAATTTTCCTGACTCCTTTAGCCAAACCGATTAACTTGCCCTGATGTTCAGTGATTAAGCTGATAATTTTGTCGGATTCACCAAAATCCCGTCTGCCGATAACTACTCCCTCAACTGTAAAATTTCTTGACCGCATAACAGATTATAGCGAAAGAATAATTTCCTTGTCAGAGGTAAGCTTAAACTCTTCAACAGGATTTCCGTTAATCGTAATCTTATATTCCGGCTCACCCGTTCCCGGTTGTTTTATAAACAACGCCGAAAGACTGGTTTTGGGTTTAATCGGTAATTCATAAGTCACGCTTACCCTGGTGCTTCCTTTTGGGTGAAGCGGATACTTATCCCCGTAAAAACCCTCAAAAACAGTTTTCCCCAATTCAGAATAAGCTTTTGGTTCAACTTCTGAACCTTTCATTTCAATAAGTTTACTGCCTTCCGGCACATAAAAACGCATCCAGTTTCTGTACAGCCCGTTAAGGCACAATTCTCCGGCTTCCAGATTGCAGTTAGAGGCCGGAGCAGTATTTTTATAAACAACAGAAACCTGTTTGACAATTTTATTATCCTCAATTTTATAGTCTTGGTCAACGCTTTGTTCTATAAAAAGGTTAGACTTAGCGCCGGCAAAATTAGCATCGTTAAGATGAAAATAATCGCTGTCTTCCGGTGCCTGGCCTAAAGTTCCTCCAATATTTAATTTTTCAACCGCCTGTTGGAGATCGGGGTCAGGGAAATAAACCAGTAAATGTTTTTCGTTAAAATTCTCAAATACAACTTGAGCTAATTCAGCGACTTTTTCCTTAGGCGACCCCATTGCGTTGGCAATAATTGAATGCATCATCGGCGATAAAAAAGCTTTTCGGTCGGCCCGGGTAGTTGCCGCCGGCTTATCAGCATACTCTTCAAGTTTATAAATTACCTGCGGGCATCCCCAGCATCTGTCGTCTGGTTCAGCAGTAAAATTACCCCACCCCGGCACTCCGATTCCTCCTAATGCTTCAACCAAATCAACCAAAACTCTGGTATCAACCGCAAAAACACCGTCAAAATCAACCGCCCCGGGCAGATCCTTGTAATATTCGGAGAAAATTTCCACTGATTCTTTAAAGCTTGGGGAAAGGTTGATATCTCTTAAATGCCAGTAATATACGTTTTTGTGATACTCCTTAATCGGCCGCGGTGGTTCAATTCGGCTGTTAAACCGATTATCCAGAGCATAAATATCTTCGGAAATTTTTGGTGCAACATTACCGTCATCGACTTCTAAAATACCGTAAGCCGTCCAAAACCCGCCTGTCGGACGTAGTTCTCCGTCATTCTGAAAAATCATTAAATAATTTCTTGGCTCGTCAACTCCCATCAGCCAATCTGCTTTCTCTATTAACGGTCCTCCCTGGCTGAGTAGTAAATTAACATCATTTACAAGCTGTTTAATACTGACCAACTGCGCTTTAACTTCAATACCCTGAAAACTTTCCGGATAATCATCAGCATTAATTTCATCAAGATGTTCGGAAACGGCATTCAGTTTTTGGTTGATTTTTTCAAGTTCCGGATTAATGCTGGCCAAACCTTCAACCAAAAAATCTATTCGGTCTTCGGCTGTCTTTTCCACTTGGTTAATTTCTGAGCTGGTTGTTGCTTCTTCTAACCCCAAAAAATCCTGATACGGCTCAACGGCTTTAACAACCAATTTGCCGGCTTCCAAACCTTTTTCAGCTGCTGCCAAGCCGTGTTCTCCGTCCTGATAATATTTTTTTAAATAAGGCAGGTTTTTAATCAAAAAAAGTTTTTGATAACGTCGTTTAAGTTCAGCAAGTTCTTTTTCCGTTTCCTTAATTTTTGCCATTAATTCAGAAAGATTTTTAGATCCGGCCGCTGATTTAACTTCGCTGATTTTTGGTTTCAGTTTTTCTGTCTGTGCCCAGACACTTTTCAAAGGGAGAATTACTCCTACTAAAAAGGCAATTATAAGCCCGCTAAAAATTCCGACGCCGATAAAAATCCAATTCTTTTTAATCCAGTTGAGAACTACTCTGCTCCCTTCCCGGTCAGTACCACCCAGGGAGTCTTCATTAATATCCATAAGTCAAATAATAGCGATTTTTTATTCGCATAGCAAGCGTCAAGTTTAATCCGTTCGTCAAAATCAATTTCGTTTCTGCCGGAAACCTGCCACAAACCGGTTATTCCCGGCTTAACGCTTAAAACATCATCAATTAAATTTTTAACATGGGGAAACTTTTCCGGCTGGGCCTTGAGTTCGTCCGGATAATAGGCCCTTGGTCCGACCAGACTCATTTCACCTTTAAGAACATTAAGCAATTGGGGAAACTCGTCAAGTGAATGCTTTCGGATAAATTTACCGATTGGAGTAATTCGGGGATCCTCATCAACAGACAGCTTATAACTATTTGCTTTATATTTCTTGTAAAGTTGAGAATATTGCGGGTCCTCTCTAAGGATATTGTGAGCGTTTTCTATCATCGACCGGAATTTAAAAAGATGAAACTTTTTTCCGTCCTTACCGACCCGGGGAGGTATATCGGCAAAAACCGGACCGCCGTCGTGAAATTTAATCAGCAGGGCAACAATCAAAAGCACCGGTAAAAAAAATATGCCGATAATAATTGTCAAAACTAGATCGATAACTCTTTTGGCGGTTAAATAAACTTTCTCTGTCATAACAAATTGTCCTTTTTATTTTCTTTAAGCCGGTCAACAACTTTACCTACTTCTCCGGTTTTGTCTTTGTGGCAGACAAGCAAAGCGTCACCGCTGTCAACAATAACCAAATCTTGAACACCGATTGTTGCTCCAAACTTTCCTTTCGGCAGTTTTAGGAAACAATTCTTAGAATCTATCTGAATATTTTCTTGGGGAGCCAATTTATCTTTATAATTCATCCGGAAATAATTACTTAGTGATTCCCAGGTACCGAAATCAACACATTCAAACGGTACTTCAAAAATAAAAGCATCTTTAAGAACGTGGCTGGTAACTTCCTCTGTTGGCCCTTTGGGCATTTTAGCGTACTCTTCTTTAATAACCTTTTCTTCGTCAGCTGTATCAAAAGCGTCAACCATTTTCATCAGCGGTTTATACCAATCCGGCTTATACTGCTTAAAAGCGTTCAACATTTTCCTTGGTGTCCAGGAATTATGGTTCCAGTGGTTTAAAGCGGCATCGTTTTTGAGGTACTTCTTAACACCTTCCTTTGAATCTCTACCCAGCCATTTTTTCATCCGGAAAAAATTAATTCCGTTTTTCACAATCGGTTCCGGTTCAATAATTAAATAATCAACACCCATTACCGCAAAATCCGGTCTTTCACCACCGGTAACTAGCTTTCCTTCTGAATTAACCAGCTTTTCAACTTCCGTAATCGTTTTTAAAAACAATTCTTCAGGAGTACGCAACAAATCCGCTTGAATAAGCATAAACGGCTCATCTGGGCTGATTTTATATAATTTAGCAGTGAAAAACCCAGTAGCCGGGCCGGTATTTCGTAGTTCAGGTTCAATAAAAATATTTTCTTCGGGGATTTGAGGGATTTGTTCATTAACCAGTGTTTTCTGTTCCGGATTGGTTTGAACAAAAATCTTTTCGTATGGAAAAAGTTGTTTTAAAGATTCAACATTAAGTTGGAAAAGCGATTTACCTTCAAACAGAGGAACAAAATGCTTAGGTAGTTTTTTACGGCTCATCGGCCACATTTTAGTACCGATTCCGCCGCACATAATTACCGGGTTCATAATATTGATTCTACTATACCATATAGTTTTAATTCAATACAGTCTTAATAAAACACCTTCCCCCAAATTTACATCAACATATGTTGACCTAAATTTGAGTAGATTGTATATTTAATAAATGAGAAAAAGAAAATCAAAACTTCTGCAAACTTTTTTGACAATTGAAGACCTACTTCTTTTATGTGACGATTATTTTGCAAAAGACAAGAGAAAGTGTCCAACGATGGAAGATTGGCTTTATGCAGGTGTAACAACGACAACATCTTATTTTATAGACAAAGGCGTACTTAATCCTGATTTGAGTTTTCGGGAAAAACCAAAGTCCATCCTGAAATTAATTAAGAAACCCTGGGATAAAAAATGGAGATTTGTTGTTTTTGATATTCCCAGTCAACACAACAAGTATCGCGACCGGATTAGAAATCGGTTGAAAGAGTGGGACTTTAAATTTTATCAACGTTCGGTTTGGTTTTCTCCCTTGGAACTAAGAAAACAAATAAAACAACTGGATAAACAAATTGGTGATACTGATTATTTAAGTGTTATCGAGGGTAAAATCTATAAAATAAATCCTCGAAAATTAATTGAGGAAAAATGGCAGGTAAGTAACTGGAGTTTACAGATAAATTATTGGATAGATGACGTGGTTAACTCCGGTGAACTAAATGAAAACCGAGAAGAGAATTTTTGGGAATTAATCAAGGAACATCCAAAAGTTCCCTTGGACTTGTTACCTAATTCCTGGCCTTTGTACAAAGCTTTTAAAACGTTCTACAAGTATAAATT
>CAZBPF010000002.1:19961-24131 GCA_964493745.1 uncultured Gammaproteobacteria bacterium | reverse complement strand
TAAAAATTTGATAAAAAAGAAAGATGGAGTAAAATGTTTATTGAACGGTGGTAAGAACTGTTTACTGGTTCCTGAGGCGAGTTAGAATTTAAACATAAAAAATGTCCAAGAAAAATTTATATAAGAAAATACGCCAGATAGTTTTAGCTTTATTGATAGCCGGTTTGGCCGGGTACGGCGGCTATCGATACGGATTAAAAAAGACCGGTTTCATGGTTACTTCGAGAAAAACTTCGACCGAAAAAATTGATTTATCCGAGTTTTGGCTGGTGTGGAACAAACTGGAAGAGAAGTATTTGGATAAAGACGATTTACAGCCGGATAAAATGGTTGAAGGAGCAATTTCCGGTATGGTTGATTCTTTGGGTGATCCATACACCGTATATTTGCCGCCGGAAGACAATGAAGTCAGCCAGGAGAATCTTAGCGGCAGTTTCGGCGGTGTTGGTATTCAATTGGGGTATAAAGATAACCAGCTTGCTGTGCTTTCGCCTCTGAAGAATACTCCGGCTGAAAGAGCCGGGGTTGAAGCCGGAGATTATATTTTAAAGATTACTGACAATAATAAAGGTGTTGAAGAAACAACTGAAGACATTTCTTTGCCAAAAGCGGTTAAATTAATCCGCGGAGAAATTGGGGATAAAGTTATTTTAACCTTGTCCAGAGAAACTCGGTCGGAGCCGTTTGATGTTGAAATAGTTCGAGATGAAATTGAAATTCCGGCTATAGAAACCAGTTGGGAAACAAGGGACGGAAAAAGTTATGCTTATGTACACTTATTGCATTTCAGTCAAATAATGATTCAAGAATGGGATGAATGGGCTAAAGAAGTTGAGGAAAGATTAAACGAGCCAAATTTTGGCGGTGTGGTTTTGGATGTTAGAAATAACCCCGGCGGTTATTTGCACGGAGCGACTTATGTTGCTGAAGAGTTTTTACAAAGGGGTGAGACAATAGTTTGGCAGGAGTCGTATCTCGGGACAAAAAAAGAGTTTTCCGTTCAACGAACAGGAAAGCTTCTTGATGTACCTTTAGTGGTATTAATCAATAACGGATCCGCTTCCGCTTCAGAAATTTTAGCCGGGGCTTTGAGCCGACATCAACGGGCCAAGGTTGTGGGCCAAACTTCGTTTGGCAAGGGAACGATTCAAGAACCTGAACAACTGCCTGGCAATGCAGGTTTGCATATTACTACTGCCAGATGGCTTCTTCCGGATGAAACGACTATTGATAAAGACGGCCTAGAACCGGAAGTTAAGGTTGAAATACCTGAAGATGATCAGTTAAAATTAGACGACGATTTGATTTTGGAAAAGGGTTTAGAAGAGTTAATAGTGAATAGCAAATAGCGAATAGCGATGAAAAAACTACGTTTTTTCTTGGCTGGTTTTGGGATTGGTTTTTTGCTTCTGACAGCTGTTATTTTTAGCGGTGTAGCCGATAGATTAGGGTGGTATGGCCAGCCGGGTGAGGCCTATGTTGAGACTAAAATTCTTAAAGAAGAATCGGTAATTATTGATGTAGTTGAAAAATCAGCTCCGTCAGTGGTTACTGTTTCGATAAGCAAAACCCAAAACATACCTCAACTTAATTTTGATCCTTTTGGATTTTTTAATTTTGAAACCGAAGAGCGTGAAGTTGAAAGAAATATCGGTTCGGGTTTTGTGCCTAAAAAGGGGTTGGTGATTACTAATAAGCACGTAGTTAATGACTTGTCAGCCGATTATCGGGTGATAGACCAGAACGGGGAAGTGTTTGAAGTCGGCGACATATATCGTGATCCGGTAAATGACTTGGCAATTTTAAAGGTGGATGCTGATTTACAGCCGATAGAATTAGGCAGTTCCGAAAATTTGCAAGTCGGACAATTAGTCATTGCTATTGGTACCGCTCTTGGTGAATTTAGACATACGGTAACCACCGGTGTTATTTCTGGTTTAGGCCGGGGTATAACCGCCGGTTCTGTTTATGAGGGTCATGTTGAGCGGCTGGATAATGTTATTCAGACGGATGCAGCGATTAATCCCGGTAATTCCGGAGGTCCGCTGATAAACTCCCAGGGACAAGTAATTGGAGTTAACGTAGCGGTTGCCGGCCAGGCAGAGAATATTGGGTTTGCAATACCAATTGATATTGTTAAAGAAAGTTTACAGACTTTTGAAGAAACAGGGGAATTTAAACGGGCTTTTCTGGGAGTTGAATATCAGATGATTTCTGAAAGAGCCGCTTTACTCAATGAAGTTCCGCAGGGTGCATATGTAGGGAGTGTCGTTGACGGGTCTTCTGCTGACCAAGCCGGTCTTCAAGAAGGGGTTATAATTACCCATCTTGACGGTAAAAGGATAGCTGAGAAAGAAAACAGTTTAGCAGAGATTATTAATAAAAAGAAAGTTGGAGATGAAATTGAAATTAAATACTGGCGAAACGGAGAAGAGGAAACTTCTAAAGTAAAATTGGGAGAAAGAGAATAATATGCTATAATTTCTTGGTTATGAAAGCTAAAATACATCCAAAATACTATGATCAAGTTGAAGTGACCTGCACTTGCGGAAATACTTTTACAACCGGGTCGACGCTTTCTGAAATAGAAGTGGAAATTTGTTCCGCCTGCCATCCTTTTTATACCGGAGAGACAAAATATATCGATACCGAAGGTCGGATAGAGAAGTTTGAGAGGAAAAGGCAAATGGCGGAAGGCAAAAGGCCTAAGGCCAAAGGCCAAAAGCCAAAGGCGAAAAGCAAGAAAAAAGCTAAGAGGAAAACTTCAAAAAAGAAAAATACGAAAGACGATGAAAATTAACCCCAATGTTGCCATACTAGAAATCCAACCCGGGGCGGGAGGAACGGAAGCGTCGATTTGGGCTAAAGATTTGCTTCGAATGTATTTGCACTTTACCAAAAAACAAGGCTGGAAAGTAGCTAAAATCGATGAAAATAAACTTCAGATAGTCGGCCGTAATTCCTATAATCTATTGGAAGCCGAGAACGGAACTCACCGAGTTCAAAGAATACCGGAGACTGAAAAGCACGGCCGCATTCACACGTCAACCGCTGTAGTAATTGTTTTACCTAAAGTCTCAGTCAGCCCAAAAGAAATTAAAGAAGAAGATTTGGAATGGGATTTTTTTAGAGCAGGCGGTCATGGAGGCCAAAATGTTAATAAAGTCTCAACTGCGGTTAGATTAACGCATAAACCAACCGGGATTACTGTTGAGTGTCAAAAGGAAAGAAGTCAGCAGAAGAACCGCCGTATTGCCTTAAACTTACTTGCTTCTAAGTTATGGCAAAAGGCCCAAAAGAAAAAGAAAGGTTATGTCGGTAAAATAAGACAATCTGCCGGTTCCGGCAGGAGGTCGGATAAAATTCGGACATATAATTTTCAGCAAAACCGGGTTACTGACCACCGCACCGGTAAAAAATCCCGACAATTGGAAGAAATCCTCGACGGTTCTCTTGGTTTAATCAAGTAATACGGCTTGACAAAATTAATATCTTGTGCTAAAAATAATATATTATGCACCAGGTAGTATCTATTACTTCACAGGGACAAATGACAATTCCTGCTAAAATGAAGCGGAAATTAGATTTAAATGACAAAGCCCTTGTTCAAATCAAGGGAAAAAAGTTAGTGGTTGAACCAGTTGGGGATGTCTTAAAACTTGGCGGAGTTTTCAGAGACAAGGCAATTAAAGACAAGGGTATTGAAGAAATAATTCAAGAGGAAAAAAAATCTATTGCCGAGGTAATGGTTGAAGATGAAATAAAGAATGGCTGACAAGTATATTGTCGATACCAACATTTTCTTGAGATATATTCTCAAAGACAGCGAGAACCAATATCAGAAAGTAGAGGAGTGGTTGAGAAAAGCAAAAAAAGAGAAAATAAACTTAATAGTTTTTCCCCAGGTTATTTTTGAAATCAATTATGTTTTGTTTAAAGTGTATGAATTTGATAAAAATGACATTGTTGCTATTTTAAGGGAAATAATTCTTACCCCGTATTTGGAAATAATTAATCGGGAGATATTGTTATCGGCAATAAACAAATACGAAAAAACAAACGTTGACTTGATTGATCTTTACTTATATTTTCAGGCAAAAAATAAAAGTGCCGGCATTCTTACTTTTGACAAGGATTTTGATAAGTTATAGTCAAATTTCTCTATGCGAT
>CAZBPF010000002.1:17199-19861 GCA_964493745.1 uncultured Gammaproteobacteria bacterium | reverse complement strand
TCTATGCGATTCACCTCGGTTCGGCGAAACGGGTCGTATACTTAAATTTGGGTTTGGGAGGAGGTAAGTTTTTGGATTGCTTTTTCTTGAGAAAGATTTTCTTGGCTGCCGGATTTCATGTTTTTGAGGGTAAGGGTATTGTTTTCAGCTTCGTCTGGGCCGATGATTGCCACCCAGGGAATATTTTTCTTATTGGCATAAGCTAACTGCTTATCGAGCCGTTCATCGGGATCTAAATATAATTCAGTATTGATATTTTTTTCCCTTAGTTTTCGGGCTGTTTGAATAGATTGTTCTGATAATTCAGGTGAGAAAACGGTTACTAATACTTGCGTTGGGTTCAGGGAGAGGTTTGGCAATTTTTCAAGGTCTTTTAAGAGTTCATAAATTGGCATGTCTCCGACAGCAAAGCCGACGCCGGATATTTTTTTTCTACCGCCGACCTGTTGAGTTAAATTGTCGTATCGTCCACCGCCGAATAAAGCTCGGTTTAAAGAAGAACCAGTGCTCCAGGCCTCAAAAACTGTTCCGGTGTAATAATCTAAGCCGCGGACTAAGCTTTTATCAAACTCAACATATTCACTTAAACCTTCTTTTTCCATTTGATTAAAAATTGTAGTTAGACGCTTAGAGCCGGAATAGTCATTATCTTTAACAAAGTCAAGAAGTTTATCGGCTTTATTTTCATTAACACCCTCTTTTTTCAACCATTTTTTCCACTCTTTTTCGGATAATTTTTCCAGTTTATCTATATAGGGATAAAACTTTTTATCAATTGTTTTTTCTAGAAACTTCCGGTCATTAATTTTGATTTTTACCTCTTTACTGGTTAGACCGAGGGTTTTTAAAGCCAAGCAGGCGAGATTGATTATTTCTATGTCGGCTTGAACTTTATCTAAACCTAAAAGATCAATATTCCACTGGAAAAAAGAACGGCCTCGGCCTTTTTGAGGCGTTTCGTAACGAAAAAAACGGCCGTATGACTGCCACTTAATCGGTAGTTGTAGTTGGTATTGTCTTTGAGCAATCATTCTGGCGAGAGTGGGAGTCAGTTCCGGCCGCAAGACATAGTTTTTTCCCTTTTCTGTAAACCGAAAAGTTTGTTTCTCAATTAATTCCCGGCTGGTTTTAGATTCATACAATTTCAATCGTTCTAATATTGGTCCTTCGTATTTTTGATAACCGTAAGATTGGCCAAGGTTTAACCATTTTTCTTTAAGCCAGTTTTGAAACGCCCAGTCAACAGGATAGAAATCTCTAAATCCCTTAATCGGCTGTAGTTTATTGGTCATTTTTTTATTATAACACTATTTAGTGACAGTAAACTACCCTCTCTCTTAAACCTTTCTTCTGTTTAGCGGTTGATCGCAATTTTTAAATACACATTTTAGTGAGTATTATAGTACGCGCTTAAATACTTGACAGGTGTTTGGGGCGAGGGTATAATGAGTTTATTATGAAAAATATAAATGACGTAATTAAATTGGTAACGGCTACAGAGTTGAGAAGAAATTTTGGTGATATTACTAAGGACTTAGTTAAATTTGAATCTTTAGTTGTTACCAAAGGAGGGGAACCGTTTGCAATTTTAAAGGCAGTTCCAGCCAAAAAAAGAGAAGTTTTAATGGAGGCGGCTGGTAGTTGGAAAGGAACAAATTTGGATGATGACGAGTTATGGACTAAAGTTTTAAAGAAAAAATCGAGAGAAACGCCTATTGATTTATGAAAAAATACTTTTTAGACACCTCAATAATAATTTCTTTTTTAAGAGGCAGCCAATCCGTTGTTGGATTATTGAGGGATATTTCTGGTGAACTGACATCTAGTTATATTTGTTTGGCGGAATTATATGAAGGAGTTTATCGTCAAAGAGATTCAGATGGAGCGGAAGAAGGGGTATTAACGTTTTTTAGAGGTTTAGATCAAGTTTATGGGATTGATGAGCAAACAGCAAGAAATTTCGGAAAAATTAGAAGTAAATTGAGAAGTACCGGAAAAATTATTGAAGACCTAGATATTTTGATTGCTTCTATTTGTTTAGCCAATAGTTTAGAGTTAATAACTTTAAATTATAAACACTTCAATCGTGTTGACGGTCTACTTGTTAAAGATGTTAATCTGTAGCAGGTTGAGTAGGGGACAGGTCGGCGGATTCTGTTGATTCAGCTGATTCTGTTGTCTCTGGCTCTGGGGTTGGCTCGGCGGAAGAAATTGCCAATAAATTTTCTACTTGGTAAGTAGCGGTATTTCCTTCGATTGGGGAGATTACGGCAATTATTTTCTGCCCGGTTGACAGGTCTTTATACTCAGCTTTTTGAGTGGTACCGTCTTGGCGTATTTCTATTGTTGGATTTTCGCCGAATACTAATTCATAATTTTCTTCGTTGTTTTTAACCAGCATTATTTGGTCCTGTTCGGCTTTTTCGGTAACTGTTCCAAAAATAGAAGTTTTTGTAAGTTGTTCGGACTGTTCAGTGATTACAACCCGGCGGGCATCAAGAGTATTGTCAATTTGGAGATAGCCCATTGCAATAACCCGCTGATTTTCCTCAAGGTCGCCGAAGGTTATTTGCTGTCGATTTTTATTAATAATTGTTGCTTCATCATTTAGTGTTACCGTTCTAGTTTCTTGATCGGTTTCTATAACAAAACCGGTAGAAGT
>CAZBPF010000002.1:0-17099 GCA_964493745.1 uncultured Gammaproteobacteria bacterium | reverse complement strand
TCCGAGAACGGTGATTATAAATATTTTTTTCATTTGTGTTTATTATTTAAAATTTAGCAGTAGAATAGGTTACTGTCAAGGTTTGGGCAGTTTTGTTTCCTTGATCGTCATAGGCAGAAATATTAATCTTGTTTTCGCCTCCGATTAGTTCAATTTCCGTTTCAAAAAGACCTGACTTGTCAGCGACAAGAATGTCTGCGCCTTCTTCCCAGATAATTACAACGGTAGCGTTAGGCAGTGTTTTACCTTTAATAGTTAAATTTTCGGTTTCAGAAATTATTTCGTTGGCTGGAGATGAAATTTCAAGTGAAATTTCCTTATCTTCTGACGTTTCACTGCTTGAAGTCGGGGAGGTTTGTGCGGCTTCCGTTGGTGTCGTTTGATTTTGTGAAGTTAAATTGTTTACGGTTGGTTTGCTTTTATTTTTGATCCAAAAAAAAGCACTTAGGCCGAAGCCGAGGAAAACTCCGATAAAAATTGCTATTCCTAATTCCTTTTTCATTCTTAATTATATAATATGAAACCCCGGGCGTTGTGTCAAGCAGGAGTTTTGATATGTTTTGATATATTATTTTATATTTAACATTTAACACTTCACTTTTTATATTTGAAAACTAGCATTTGGCATTTAGCATTAAGCATTAAGCTTTACCTTGTTTTAACAAACCATTAATGTTAATATTTATTCACAATGTTAACGGTTAAATATTTACATGAAAACTTTTTTCGCCTGCGTATTAATCGCTCTTATGTCGGGCTTGGAGTTCCTCAAAAAGGTACTAAAGTAGATATTGTCATTCCGGGTAATAAGAAAAAAGTAGATTTTTCTAAAGTTGAACCAATGAAAAGAGAGACCCCGTTTATTGTTCCCGGCCCCGGTGAATATGAAGTAGCGGGAACCCAGATTATTAGCTTGACTGAGGGTTACTGGAAGATAACCGCTGAGGGGTGGAAACTGGGTTATCTTTGCGGCGAATGGGAAAAACCGGATACTAAAATAGTTGATCAGATGGGTCAGCTGGATTTGCTTTTTTTAAATCTTGCCGGTGATAAAAAGGAGGCCAAAAAAGCGGAAGAAACTGTAAAAAGAGTTTCTCCAGATGGTGTTGTTTTTGGCTATAAAGTGGGCAAAGAGTTTTTGGATAAAATCGACAGAGAAGATATTAAACCGGTATCAAAAATTAAAGTTAAACAGGCAGAAATAACTGAAGAAGGTACTGATTATTTTGCTTTGTCAGCAAAGTAGTTAAAATATTTATGGCGCAAAGAAATTCACCTCAGCAATTGAAAATCCCGCCCCATTCAAAAGAAGCTGAAACATCGGTTCTAGGATCAATTTTAATTGATAAAGATGCTGTAGTTGAAGTGGCGGATGTTTTATCGCCGGAGTGTTTTTACCAATCTTCACACCAATATATTTTTGAAGCGGCTCTAGAATTGTATGAAGAGCGAGTACCGATAGACTTGGTGACTTTGTCTCAACGGTTAAAAGAAAAAAAGAAGCTGGAAGCGGTTGGAGGGCGGTCTTATTTATCGGAATTGGCTAACTCTGTACCGACTTCGGCGCACGCTGTCTCTTACGCTCAAATTGTTAAAGATTTGCATACTAAGCGGGAGCTGGCGGCAGCTTCAGCTCAGATTAACCAGGTTGCATTTGATGATGAAATTAGCGCCGATGAGGCACTTGATGAAGCAGAACAAGAAATTTTTTCTTTAAGCCAGCAGCATTTGAAAAAAATTCCCACTTCACTTCGTGAGGCCTTAGCGGAGAGTTTTGACCGTTTAGATGAACTTCAAAAAAGATCAGATGGTTTAAGGGGTGTTTCCAGCGGATTTAAGGATTTAGATAATTATTTAGCCGGTTTTCAGGACAGTAATTTAATTATTTTGGCGGCCCGGCCGGGTGTAGGTAAAACAGCTTGGGCATTAAATATCGCCCGGCATGTAACTGTTGAAAATAAAATGCCGGCTTGTTTTTTCTCGCTGGAGATGAGTAAGGAGGAATTGGTTGATCGGTTGTTGGTCCGCCAGGCGGATATTGATGCCTGGAAAATGAAAACCGGACAGCTTAATGATAAAGACTTATCAAGTTTATCTGAAGCAATGGGTGTTTTAGCGGAAGCACCTTTATATATAGATGATACTCCCGGGTCAAATATTTTACAGATTCGGACCAAGGCGAGACGGCTTCAGATTGAGCGCGGTTTAGATTTAATTATTGTTGATTATCTGCAGTTAATGCATTCGCGCCGGCGCTGGGACAGTCGGGTTCAGGAGGTTTCTGATATTTCACAGGGGTTAAAAAACCTGGCTAGGGAATTAAAAGTGCCGGTACTGGCTTTGTCACAGTTATCAAGGGCGGTTGAGAAAAGGGGAGAGAATCGGCCGAGGTTAGCTGATTTGAGGGAAAGCGGTAGTATTGAACAGGATGCGGACGTAGTTATGTTTCTTTACAGAGAAGAGGATGAGAATAGAGAACTGGTTACTTGTGATATTTCTAAACATCGAAACGGGCCGGTCGGTCAGTTTGAGCTTTATTTTAATACTAAAAAAGTCAGCTTCTTTGGAGTTAGTAAGTAAATGTGCCGCGAGCCGGAGTCGAACCGGCACGAGGGGTAAACCTCACAGGTTTTTGAGACCTGCGTGTCTGCCAATTCCACCATCGCGGCCAATATTCTAATTTTAACACATAAGGTCCCTGCATTTGTAATAGCAGACTCGTGCCGTGTACCCTCAGTGGTACTGCGGTTAGTCTGCGTCAGTTGACGCAAGGTAAACCTTGCTACTACAAAAAAAATCCCAGATCGATTTGGAAAGACAAATATTCACTTGGTTTTATAACCTGCGTGTTATAATCACCAAATGGAAAAACTATATTTGGGGTTAAAAATCCTGGCCGGTTTTATTTTTTTGTTCCAAGCTTTTCGACTGCTCAAAGAAGATTATCCGGAAAAACAGATAATCAAGGCCTCTTTACTGGGAGTAGTTATTGTTTTTGGTTTAAACCGTTTAGGTAGTTTTATAAACTTGCAGTCAAATGTTTTTGGGTTAATTTTATCTTCTGCGCTGGTTGTTTATATTTTTAGTTTATTTGCCGAGTGGCGTTTTTGGATGGTTATGGAAAAACTGACCTGGCCCGGTTTAGTTTCTTTTGCTATTATTTACGTTGGAGAACTGCACGGAATAATTTATCTTGCCGCTGTTTTAGCAAGTTTTTATTGGAAAAATTATCGTAATTTTCGTTGGTATCCAAGCGGGCGGGCGGGATTTTTCTTTCTAATAAATTTGATTTTTGTCAGCTTATTTAATATCGGCCTTGATTTTTGGTACCGGCGGCTGGTAGAATTGTTTGTCTGGTCAGCAATTTTGGTTGCCGGCATTAGCGGAGTTATTTTGCTTTCCGGACGGGAACAAAATTATTAATTAATTATAATTATTTAAAAATGACGAATAAAAATCAAAATTTTACCTTTCCACAAAGCGTACTTGAGCCGGTAAAGACTTTTCTAACCGGTGAATTAAAAAAAATTAAGAGTCAGGTTGAGAAGGTTGAAAAAGACGATCCATTTGCTAATGAGGACCGAGTCAATGATAACGCTAAACCGGATATGGAGGCGGACGAGCAATTCGGCCATGCCCGGGCAAAAGCAATTTCCGGACAGTTGAATAAACGGATGATTCAAATAAAAAAGGCCTTAGCAAGAATTAAAATCGGTCAATACGGAATTTGCGAAGATTGCGATGAATTTATTAATACAAAAAGATTGATGGTTTATCCCGAAACAACTAAGTGTGTCAAATGCCAAGAAAAAGAATCTTAAGCCGGAAATTGTCTATGAGGACAATTTTGTCACTGTAATTAACAAACCGGCCGGTTGGGTTACTTTAAAAGTAAAAACCTTTCAGGGCAATACGCTTCAGGCATGGGTTGAAAAAAAAATTCAAAATTCAAATTTTAATCTTCAAAATGATTCTTTCAGTAGGCGTTGTGGAATTGTGCATCGTTTGGATAAAGATACTTGGGGTTTGATTATCGGTGCTAAAGATAAAAAAAGCTTTTTATCTTTACAAAGCCAATTTAAAAAGCGGTTGGTTAAAAAGGAATATTTTGCTTTAGTTAGGGGTGTTTTGCAAACTGAGGGTAAAATTGTTGCTCCTGTCGGTCGTTTGTCTTATGATAGATTAAAGTATGGAGTAACGCCGGGAGGAAAAAAGGCAGAAACGAAGTTTACTGCGGTTAAGGTTTATAAAATTGACCGAGATAAATATACGTTAGTTAAAGTCTGGCCAAAAACAGGGAGGACTCATCAGATAAGAGTTCATTTTAAATATTTAGGTCATCCTGTTTACGGAGATAGTCTTTACGGTGGGAAAAAGGGTGGAAAAAAACCGATGTTTTTGGTGGCCAAAAAGATAAGTTTTAGTCATCCTCAGTCAAAGGAAACAATTAAGTTTGAGATAGATTTTCCAGAAAAATTAGGAGAAATAATTCAAAATGCGCAAGAAGAAAAGGAATAAAAAAGTCCGGTATTTGTTTTTTATTTTAATTTTAACTCTGTTTAGTTTTGGGGCGGTTTGGCTTTATCCTAGAGCTCGGCTTATAATAGAAAACTCTTGGTCAGGGGAAGAACAGTTTTCTATTGTATTGGAGGCAAAAGAAAGTGACGCCTTAATATTAACTTTAACTCCGGCAAAAAGTACGGTCGTTGTTTCCCGGATCCCTGCTAAAACAATGATTGATACTCCCTGGTTTGGTGAATATCAAGTAGAAAAGCTTCCGCTTCTTGCTGATCAGGAGAATGAAAAAGATGTTTATAACCGCAGTTTAAGTTATTATTTCGGCATCCCGATTGATTTAGCGGTTTTGAATTCCGGATTGAGTCTAGATAGACAAAACAAGTCCTTTTTAAAGGGTAATCTGGGAAGATTTTTTTGGCCGCCTAAAGGGATTACTTTTTGGCGTATTTGGCGTTATTTATTAAAAAAGGATTTAGTTTGGCAGTTTTTTGAATTTGAAGAATTGGCTGAAGAGTATCATCTTATTGACGGGACAGAAGTTTTAAAAATTGATCCGGCAAGAATTAATCGTCAACTAGGTGAATATTTTTCTGATCCGGTAGTTAAAAATGAAAATTTAACTTTGTCAATTTTTAATGCCGGCAGAAAAGAGGGGATAGCCGGCAAAATAAGTGTGCTTGCGGGAAATTTGGGTCTAAGAGTTATTGAAGTAGGGGACACTGAAGAAAAAATTGACGGGTGTTTGATTTTTGCTGCTGAAAAAGAAATAATTTCTTCAAAATCGGTTATTCGGCTCAGTCGGGTTTTGGGGTGTGAAATCAAACAGGAAGATGTAAATGGTATTGGTGAAATAAAATTATTGATTGAAAATGTTAAAATATAGTATGTCGGGACATTCAAAATGGGCGAATATTAAACGTCAAAAAAATGCTCAGGATAAAGCACGGGCAAAAGTTTTTAGCAAATTGTCTAAGCAGATAACCACCAGTGTCAGGGAAGGCGGGTCGGATGATCCTGACAAAAACGTACAACTGCGTCAGGCAATTGACCGAGCCAAGAAAGAAGATATGCCTAAAGATAATATTAAGCGCGCAATAGAAAATGCGGTTAAACAAGCGGAAACCGGCAAAGAAATCGTGCTGGAGGGTTACGGTCCCTTTGGTTTGGCGGTTTTAATTAAGGCCTTTACCGATAATCGGCAAAGAACGGTCCAGAAGGTTAAAAACGTGTTTGAAACACACGGTGGAGGGTTAGCAGAGCCGGGTTCAGTAAGTTATAAATTTAGCCGTCAGGGCAGGGTAGTGGTAGAAACTTCCGGCGAGGAAATAACTTTAGAGCTTATTGACTTTGGTGCTGAAGAAATAAATTCGCTCAATGGAAAAATTGAAATTTTTATTAAGCCTGAAAAAATAAATGAATTTGTAAAAAAGATCGAAAGTAAATATAAGGTAGTTAAAAATGAAATCAGTTTGATTCCTAACGAAAAGTTTCAGGTTGATCAAAGACAAAAAGAATTAATTAAAGATTTTGTTGAAAAGCTTGAAGAACTTGATGACGTAGAAGAGGTTTTTACCAATGAATAAACGGGCATATTTTCTTATTTCCAGCTTTTTTCTTACGGCGGTTTTTTTCTTTTTAAGCCGAATTTCGTTTCAATGGAAATATGCCGCCATTATTGGGTTTTCAGTTGGAGTAATGATATATCAAAGTCTGCTTTTTTATACGATGTCGGTGAGAAAAGAAAACCTTCTAGCCAGTATAATTTTGCCGGGAATTTTTTCTTTAAGCGTCAGTTTATTCCGTTTTCTTTTTGCTGTTAATTGGGTTTGGCAGGTAACTTTATTGGTAGTTTATTTTTTTGGTATCTATACACTTTTTTTAATTGAGAATGTTTATTTAGTTTCTATTGAGGTGAAAACCGTTCCTCTTTACCGGGCAGCCAGCACGGTTGGTTTTTTAATTACTTTGGTAACCGCCTTTTTTGCTTACGAAATTATTTTTTCTTTTCGGCTGGCCGGTTGGCAGAATGGTCTTTTGGTTTTTGGGGTAAATTTATTCCTGCTTTTTCATTTCTTTTGGAAAACAAACCTTAGCCGTCCTTTTAGTATTGACAATCTGAAGTTATCGCTAATATTTTCCTTAATATTGGGAGAATTGGCTCTAGGCATTTCCTTCTGGCCGTTAGAAACAACAAAGTCCGCCTTATATTTAACCAGTGTATCGTATGTTTTTTTGGGTTTGGCCCAGGCATTTTGTCAAGAAAAATTATTCAAGGAAACGGTTCGTGAGTTTATTTTGGTTGGTTTAGGTACTTTTTTTGCTTTATTTTTTGTTACCAGTTGGCGGTAACTTTTTCTATAATAACACGAAGTAGGGGAGAGGGGTAAAAATAGATCCTATAGTAGAATTAATTAATATCCTATAATATATAATCTTCTTTGTGAAAATTATAGGATAGTTTTCACAAATAGCAGTTTATATTAATGATTGCTAGTCGTTGTAGTGATAAGCGAAAACTCAGTAGAATACGAGAAAATTATCTATTAATGTGGAAAACTAAGCTTAGCCCTCTTTCTTAAAGGATTAAACTCGCTTGACCGGTTATATTTAAAAATTTTGGTGAAATAGAATTAGAAATCTAATTTTTGTTAAACAAAAGCAAGTTAGTGAATCTTCTCCTGATAGGAGGTTATCACTGGATTAGTAATGGCTTTATTTTATATGTCGCACAATGTTTCTTTTGCGACGCGATAAATAATAGTGGGCTAGGAAATTGGTTCTAAACAAAAAATAAATTAAAAAATTAAAATTAAAATATAAAGAAATAAAAAACAAAATAGTAGATTTATTTAATTTGCAGTTTTCTACCTCTTTTAATTTCAGCTCCTTGATTTGATTTTTCAACTTAACCACTCAACCACTACTCTAATCAAAAAATTGTCCAGAAATTAAAATTTTAGTCAATTATTTTTGAAATACTTGATTAAGTGAGGACCGAGTACACCACCTTATTTCAAAAAACCGCTTAGAATCGCTCTAGTTATTTTATATCTACAGATAGGGAGAATATGAACTTTGTTATGTTGTTAAACAGCAAAATGTTAATTATTTTAAATTAATTACTTATTACTAATTACCAATTAGCGATTACTGGATTTCCTACGTCGTACAATCTTGACATGAAATAAAAATAATGTTAGTTTAAAATAATGCTGAATTTTAAAAATAAAAACTTATGGACTTTAGTCACCAAATATTTAGATTCTCTAGAAATTGAGCGAAACTGTTCACCGTTAACAATTAGAAACTATCGTCATTACTTAAAACGTTTATATGACTTTATAAAAGAAAAAAAAAGTGAATCCTCCCCTACTCTATCCGATCTTAACGCAAAAAATGTGCGGAAATTCCGTATTTCACTGGCTAGGATAAAAACACGCAAAGGTACTTTTTTAAAAAAGAAAACTCAAGGATATCACATAATTGCCTTAAGATCCTTTTTAAGTTGGTTAATTAAAAACGATTACAGTGTTGAAGTTTCTCCTGATAAAATTGATTTGCCTAAAACTGACGAAAGGCAGGTTAAATTTCTTAAACCTAAACAATTGCACAAGTTTTTAAATCAACCGAAAATATCGACTAAAATCGGGTTAAGGGATAAGTCAATATTGGAAACTTTATTTTCAACCGGTTTAAGAGTAAGTGAGCTGGTCGCTTTGGATCGAGATGAAATAAATCTTAAAACCCGGGAAGTTGGAGTAATTGGAAAAGGCCAAAAAGCAAGAGTGGTTTTTCTCTCTGACCGGGCAGTAAAGTGGCTTGACCGTTATTTGGCCGCTAGGGATGATCATTATGATCCGTTGTTCATTAGATATTCAGGCAAAATGGACCCTTCTATGGATGATGAGGATATGCGTTTATCAGCCCGTTCAGTTCAAAGGTTGGTTGAAAAATATCGTAAGAAGGCAAAGATACCGATTAAAGTTACTCCACATGTTTTGCGTCATTCATTTGCTACCGACCTTTTAAGAGAAGGAGCGGACTTACGCGCTGTTCAGGAACTTCTTGGTCACAAAAATATTTCGACAACTCAGATTTATACCCACGTTACCGACCGCCATCTTCAAGAAACGCATAAAAAATATCACTCCGGCAATAAATAAAAAAATAAAACCATACTTTACTGAAAATTAATAAATTAAAGATAGTAATACGATCGTATCACTATCTTGACAAGCTGTTGTTTATGGGATAGAAATAATTAATGAGAAAAAAACGGTCAAAAGTACTTCAAATATTAGCTGCTGCCGAAGATATCATGATTTTGTTTGATGACTACTTTAGTAAAGATTTTAGAAAAGGAGTTAACTTAGATGATTGGCTTAGTATAGGAGCACGCGGAACTACCTATTATTTTATAAAAGAAGGTGTTTTGAATCCTGACCTGACTTTTAAACAGAAACCTAAATCAATTTTAAGGTTAATAAAAAAACCTTGGGACGGTAAGTGGAGATTTGTTGTTTTTGATATACCTCAGAAAGAGGTAAATTTCAGAAATATTATCAGACGTAGATTGAAGGAATTAGGTTTTAAACTTTTGCAGCGATCAGTTTGGTTTTCTCCTCTCCCATTGGGAAAAGTAGTTAAAAAATTAGATAAAAAAATAGATGATTATAATTATTTAACAGTGATTGAGGGTAAAATTTATCGAGATGACCCGAAAAGGATTATCAAAAATAAGTGGAATACATTAATTTGGCAGGAAAAAGCCAATATGCTGATAAAGGAATTAAAAAGTAGAGAAAAAATATCAGATGAAGATAAAAATAAATTTTGGGAATTAATTTTAGAACATCCTAGAGTTCCTTTAGAATTACTTTCTAAAAACTGGCCTTTGAAGAACTTAGTAAAATTTTTCTTTTTATAAGATTTTAAAGATAGCAATACGATCGTACTGCTATCTTTAGAAGTTAAATAGTAGGCTTTACTTTTTTGGGGCTCTTTTTGAGTTTTTTCGTTTTGTTTTTTTCGAGGTTATTTATCGGTGGTGGTGGTGTCGAGGCAAGCCATTGCCGAAACCTTATCGGCCTTATTTTTAAATCTCATTAAAATAACTCCTTGGGTTGTTCTTCCCAAAACCGGAATATTTTTCATCGGGAGTTTGATTATTTTTCCTTTTCTGGAAGTCAAAACTATTTTTTCGGTGTTTTGACTTATTATTTGGGCAGTAGCAACAAGTCCGGTTTTTTTGTTTATTTTAGCTACTTTTACTCCGACTCCGGCTCTTTTTTGTACCGGGTATTTGTAGGCGTCTGTTCTTTTTCCAAGGCCATTTTCGGTGACCATTAAGAGATGACGGAAAAGTTTTCGGCGTTTGTCGTCCGGGACCGGTTTTTTTTCCGGCACGACGTCTAAAGAAATAACCTGGTCATTCTTTTTTAAATTAATTCCTTTAACACCTTGGGCGGTTCGGCCCATTGCTCTAGCATCAGTTTCTTTAAACCGGATGCTTTTACCTTGGTTGGTAATTAGGAAAATGTGTTTTTTGCCGTTAGTTAATTTAGCGTCGACTAACTGGTCGTCCTTTTTTAAGCCGATAGCAATTATTCCTGTTTTTCTGATGTTATCGAACTTTTCTATTTTTGTCCGTTTTACTTGGCCTTTTTCTGTAGCTAAGAACACGTATTTTTCTTCGGGAGTTTTTTTAGCCGAGCGCTTTAAAAAGGCCTGTACTTTTTCACCTTGCTCAATATTAATCAGGTTTATAATCGCTTGCCCTTTTGATTTTCTGGACCCTTCCGGAATTTCCCAAACCCTCTTTTCGTAGACTTTACCCTGGTCGGTAAAAAAGTAAATTACGTCGTGTGTTGTACAAGAGAATAAATCTTCAATTATATCTTCTTCTTTGGTTGTCATACCCTGAACACCTTTTCCGCCTCTTCTTTGACTTCGGTAAGTGCCCCGATTTACTCGTTTGATATAACCGGTTTTAGTTATCGTAACGATTACTTCCTCTTTGGCGATTAGGTCTTCTTCATTTATTTCGCCGATTTTTCTTTTATAAACTTTAGTTTTTCTTTGATCACCGTATTCATTTTTGATTTCTACTAACTCGCCTTTAATTTTTTTTATCATTACTGACGGTTTAGTAAGCAGATTCTTTAATTTTTTAAGTTTTTCTTTAATTTCTTTGTATTCGGCTTCTATTTTTTGGCGTTCAAGCGCGGCTAATCTTTTTAACTGCATGTCAAGAATTGCCTGTGCCTGAATATCAGTCAGTTCAAACTTGTTCATCAGGTTTTCTTTAGCTACACTGGCATCTTTTGATTTTTTAATGGTTTCAATTACTTCATCAAGGTTATCGAGAGCAATTTTTAGTCCTTCTAAAATATGGGCTCTGAATTTTGCCTCGCGAAAGTCATAAAGGGTGCGGCGCCTGACTATCTCGTGCCGATGGCGAACAAAAAGGAGTAGTATTTGGCGTAAATTTAAGGTTTGAGGAACACCGTCGACTAAAGCGACTATATTAACCGGATATGTCTTTTGGAGATTAGTGTATTTATAAAGTTTGTTGAGAATTGATTTAGGCCGGCCTGTTCGTTTTAGCTCAACTACTACTCTGATTCCGTGACGATCTGACTCGTCCCTTAAATCTGATATGCCGGTAATTTTTTCGTCTCTTGCTAATTTTGCTACTTTTGAAACCAGTTTTGCTTTATTGACTTGATAAGGTAATTCACTGATTACAATATTGTGTTTTCCCATGTTCGCTTCCTCAATTACTGCTTTTCCACGCATGGTAATTTTGCCTTTTCCGGTTGTATAGGCCTTAGTGATTGATTCCTGGTCATAAATTTCTCCGGAAGTCGGGAAATCCGGGCCTTTAATATATTCTAATAAATCCGTACTTGAGGTTTTTGATTCGAATTCAAATTTTTGCAATGCTAATTGATTTACTTCTTTCATAATTACTTCTTCGGCGGTTTTTGTTTTTTCTTTAGTTATTTTTTTGAATTCTATTTCCTCCTCGGCTTCTTTTTTTTCAAGTTTGCCTTCTTCTATCATATGGATTAAGGCATTGATCACTTCGGTTAAATTATGAGGTGGGATTTTTGTTGCCATACCGACGGCAATACCGTCGCCGCCGTTTAAAAGCAAATTCGGTATTTTGGTTGGCAGTACTACCGGTTCCTGGAGGGTTCTGTCGAAATTGTCGACAAAATCAACGGTTTCTTTGCCGATGTCACGAAGCATTTCACGAGCAATTTTAGCTAATTTGGCTTCTGTATAACGCATTGCCGCTGGTGGATCACCGTCAATTGAGCCAAAGTTTCCTTGACCGTTAACCAGACAATAACGCATTGAAAAGTCTTGTGCCATGTGGACAAGGGCGCCATAACTGGAGCTGTCACCGTGAGGGTGATATTTTCCGAGAACTTCACCGACAATTTTGGCTGATTTGCTGTGGCTGCCGGTGTTTTTTAAACCCATTTGATGCATAGCATAAAGAATTCTCCGTTGAACTGGTTTTAATCCGTCTTTTACGTCGGGAAGTGCACGGGAAACAATAACGCTCATTGCGTAATCCAGATATGCCTGGCGCATTTCAGTGGTTATGTTTACGTGCTTTATCTGGTCACCGGTTTTTACTTGTTTGCTTTTTGCCATCGTTTTTCACTTTCTTTAATTACTTGGTAAGCTTCTTTTCTGGTCATCCACTGCTCAACTTTTATATTTTTATTTTGTTGTAATTTTGCATAGCTTTGCCAAAAGTCTGCAATTTCTTCTTTTATCGCTCGGTTAAGGTCGTCAAGGTTTTGATAATCACTCATTCGGGGATCGTTTTGGGCGGCGGCAATGATTTTTGTGTCTCTTTCCCCGGTATCAAGAAGGTCAAGCCCGCCGATTACCCGTGAGCGGATTAAACAGCCGGGAATTGTTGGTGAAGAAACCAAAACCATTATATCCAAGGGGTCGTTGTCTTCAGCGAGGGTTGACGGAATATAGCCGTATTCAGTTGGATAAAATACTGACCCGGGCAAAACACGGTCAAGAATTAGTTGATTTAGTTGGTGGTCAAATTCGTATTTGTTGGTTCCGCCTTTTGGTATTTCCACTAAGCAGTAAACTATTTTTGGTGTTTTTGGTCCGCTGGGTATTGTTTTATTCATTATAATTTTTTTAATTATTAATTTATATTTTGTTACTTATTACTTATTACTGATTACTGTTTACTATTTTATATATCTAACGTTGCCATTTTAGCGTGTGTTTGAATAAAGTGTCTTCTTGGTGGAACTTTTTTCCCCATTAATGTTGTAAAAGTTTCGTCTGCTCTTTCAGCATCCTCGATTTCGATTAATTTTAAAATCCGGTTTTTTGGATTCATCGTTGTGTTCCAAAGCTGATCCGGGTTCATTTCTCCTAAACCTTTGTAACGTTGAATGTTTATTTTTTTATAATTCTGGCTGAATTTGGCAATTAATTTGTCTTTTTCTTTTTCAGAGTAAACATACTGCTCATTTTTTCCGGCTTTTATTTTAAACAGCGGAGGTTGGGCGATATAAAGATTGCCTTGTTCGATTACTTCGGGCAGATATCTGAAGAAGAAGGTCAACAGCAAAGTGGCAATATGAGCCCCGTCAACGTCAGCGTCGGTCATGATAATTATCCGGTGATATCTGAGTTTGCTCATGTCAATTTCGTCCCCTATTCCAACACCAAGAGCAACAATTAAGTCTTTTAATTCCGGGAACTCGACTATTTTGTCTAAAGGTGCTTTTTCAGTATTGAGTACTTTTCCTCGAAGCGGCAGTATTGCCTGGAATTTTCTATCTCTACCTTGTTTTGCTGAACCACCGGCAGAATCACCCTCAACAATAAACAGCTCTGATTTTTTCGGTTCTTTTGATTGGCAGTCAGCTAATTTTCCCGGCAGTCCCAAGGAGTCAAATACTCCTTTTCTGGAGATTGCGTCACGCGCGGCTTTAGCAGCTTTTCTGGCCCGGACAGTAAGCATTATTTTCTCTAGTATGGAATTAATATTTCCGGGATGTTCTTCAAAATAAGTTTCTAAACCTTGACGGGCTATTTTAGCGACAAGCGGCCTAATTTCGCTGTTGCCTAATTTCCCTTTTGTTTGACCTTCGAATTGAAGCTCTTTTGAAGGCATTTTAACGGAAAGTACGGCAGTTAGGCCTTCTCGGGTGTCTTTTCCGCGGATTGTCCCGTTTTTTATTTTTTTTAGTAAATTATTTTTTTCAGCGTATTTTTTTATTGTTCTGGTTAAAGCGCTTTTAAAACCGGATTCGTGAGTCCCTCCCTCCTGAGTATTAATTACATTGACAAAAGAAATAATATTTGTCCTCTGACTGTCGGTGTATTGGAGAGCAATTTCCACTTCCTGGTCGTCCTCAATACCTTGAATATAAATTGGTTCATGGACAGTGTCTTTTCCTTCGTTTAATTGGTCCAGTAGTGAGCGGATGCCTCCTTCAAAATAAAAATGATATTCGCTTTTTTGCACTTTGTTATAAAAATGAAAGAAAAGGCCGGAAATTAAAAAAGCCCGGTCCCGAAGTGAATCTTTAATCGTTTTTGGGTTGAATTCCGTTGTTTCGGTGAATATTTCCGGGTCTGGCTTAAAAGTAACAATTGTTCCGGTTTTATTTTTAGATAAAAACTTTTTTACTTCAGAAAACTTAGTTTTATTTATTTCCTTTACTTTGCTTTTCGGCCGGCCTCTTTTATAAGCTTGGTAATAAATTTTTCCGTCACGATGAACCTCAACTTCCATAGAAATTGATAAGGCGTTGACGACACTTGAGCCGACTCCGTGAAGTCCTCCGGAAATTTTGTACGCTTCTCCTTCAAATTTGCCTCCGGCATGAAGTTTTGTCATCACTATTTCAAGAGTTGATTTTTTGTATTTTGGGTGTTCGTCAACGGGAATCCCACGTCCGTCATCAATAATTGTTATTGACTGATCCTCATTAAGAATGACCCATACGTTTTCAGCCGCTCCGGCTAATGCTTCGTCAATTGCATTGTCCACTATCTCATAAAGACAATGATGTAAGCCGCTTTGATTAGTAGAGCCGATATACATTGCCGGCCGTTTTCTGACCGGAGCTAATCCTTCAAGAACAACAATTTGATCGCCGGTGTATTTTTCAATAAAATCGGTTTTCCTTTTTTTATTTGGCATATTTTTATTTTAATTGGAGCAAAAAAAAATTCTGCTTAGCAGAATTTCCTGCAGTCTTTTTAAGCAGGTTAGCTCAATTTCCACTATTAAAATTATAATGTATTTATCTTTGGTATTCAAGGACAATATAATGCCTATTATTGGCAGATTTCCGGCGTTTCTTTAAAAGCAGAGCAGATTGCTGAAATAAAATATCGGCTGGAATTAATTTCCTGGCCTCTAAAGTAGTCTCGGCCGATTTTTATAGTAGTTGTATTTTGATAGCCGCTGTCGGTTAATAACGGTAAATTGGTATCATTAATTTCTATCATTGGTATTCGGCTGATTTTATTTTTGTTTAGATTATTTATTTCTTTTCTGACAATTTCTATTCCTCTAGTACTGAAACAATTCTGAATTTCATTTACCGGCATTTGTGATTCTTTGGCTGATGACTGCCAGCATTGGTCTATTTCGTTCAGTGAACATTTTTCTGTTATCTCAATAATAAACTGCCACCATTTTTGTGGATCATCTGTGAGCTCCCAAGCGCATAACTGGCGGATATTTTGATTGAGCTGAAATCTGTTTTCCGAGGAGCATAAATAATCGTTTTCTGACTGTATGCACCGGTTTACGTCGGCAGGTTTTTCTTGACTAGTAAAATAATAGTGCGGCAGCCAGATAACTTTACTGCCGAAAAAATCCGCCGCCTTTTTTAGATTTTTTTTAATATCTTCTTCATTCGCCTGCCAGCCGTTAAGATAAAATTTAATAGTTGGCTGTTCAGATTTAGCCGGTGTAAACCGTATATTTTTTTCCTGGGGCTGGTCAGGATTTTGTTGGGCGGTTGTTTCGGTATTTGATTTTTGCCAGATAACTCCAGCTAAAAATCCACTGCTGGCGGCAAGTAATAAAAATAATCCTGACAGGTTTTGCTTATTCATTATTTTCAAATTTTATTGCTGATACCGGACAATTTTTAACCGCCTTTTTTATTTCTTCGGTGATTTTTGACGGCTGTTTTTTGACTTTCGCTTTTCCTTTTTCATAGTCGATTGAAAATGTTTCCGGAGCAGTTGCCGGACAAAGTCCACATCCAATACATTTTTGTTTATCAATTTTTAGTTTGGTTTTCATGATAATAAATCAAGTTCTTCAACGATTAATCTTATATTAAGAAAAACGACTATTGATTTGCCAAGTATTCCGCTGGTTGAGGTGAGAATAAAAATTGTCAAAGGCAGAATAATAATCGGTAAAAACTTGCGTATTTCTTTTTTGGGGAAAACCCAATCAATTTCCATAATTAAATATCCAACAACTCCTCCCGAAATTAATAAAAAATAATTTGTCCACTGTATTTTTTGGAAAACTAAAATTATTTCCCAAATAATCAAAACAATGCCGCTGTAAAATATTGTCTTGGGTAATTTTTTAATTTTAGATTTTATGTTTTTAATCATTTTTCTACCAACTACTAACTACTAGCTACTAGCTACTAGGCTCTTCATGAGCCTTAGTCCTTCTTTTGCCTCTCCCTCTTGAAAATGTTCTCTGGCCGGTTTCAATTTTTTAATCAGCCAGTCGGCTACGCCGTGTTTTAAATCCAAAGGGTGTAACTTTCCGGCTTGATAATCATTTTTAAGCCGGCTGATTTTTTGATATTCAGTATTCCCGCCGTGTTTTTTTTCTCTTTTAATTTTTAACCCTTTATCAGCCCGATCTGTTCCCCAAAAGACCAAAGTTTCCACCCAGTTGATTATTGGGTTGAATTTTATTTCTGCCGGCGGGCAATAGGCCGATTTGATTTTTTCTCTTATTTCTTTTCGGTTGTCGTGGACAAATATTGCCGATTTTGGTTTGGATTTACTCATTTTTAACTCGTCGCTGGTTTCTTTTTTAGTTTTTGGTCCTTCTAAACCGGCGATAGTTTTATGATGAACGGCAATCGGCGAAATAATTTTGCCCTGTTTGTTTTTAAGCGGGTTTATAGTAAGTTTTTGGGCGACATCCCTGGCGTTGGCGTGGGCCTTGCGCTGGTCAATTCCGGCGTGGACTAAATTTGCCTGCAAAGTAAAAATATCGGCTACTTGCAAGGGCGGATAAAAAAGAGTTGCCATGTCAACGCTTTTACCTTCTTTTTTCCCCATTATTGAAATTGACCTTAAATTCCTAGCTAAAGTAATATGTTTACCGACTTCCATAAATGTTTCCCAATGGATGAGATTATCTTTGTATAAATCTTTGCCGACGACAAACTTTAAATTGCCCTCTGATATTTCTTGGTCAACGTCGATATCAAAGCATTTTAAAGACGCAATTAGGCCTTGTTTAAAGTAAGAGTCGGTTGCCCGGCGTATATTATGCCAATTGCCGCCAAGTTTATTATTTA
>CAZBPF010000001.1:13830-31737 GCA_964493745.1 uncultured Gammaproteobacteria bacterium | reverse complement strand
AACCGCTAAAACCTTACCGGTAAAGGTATTATCGGGATAAGCATCCAAGGTTAAACTAACTTTTTGGCCCGGTTTGACTTTTGCTGCATCCAATTCCGATAAGTTAACCTCCGCCTGTAGTTGGCCATCCGGATTTTCAATCTTACCGATATTTTGACCGGACTTACTGTCGTTTGAATCACCGCTTGAATCATCGGTGTTAGAAGAAATAACTATACCTGGAACTAAGGTAAGACCAGAAACTTTACCGGCTGCCGGTGCATAAATAATTGACGAAACTTCTTTATAATCACGCCAGGCCGCTCCTTGTAATACCTGCGCATTACTAATATCGTTATCTGCATTCTGATATTTTAATTCAGCGACTTGAAAACCGGCTTTAGCTTGATCTAGAGACTT
Organism: uncultured Gammaproteobacteria bacterium; assembly: GCA_964493745.1. Taxonomy (GTDB): domain Bacteria; phylum Patescibacteriota; class Microgenomatia; order UBA12405; family JAHJSD01; genus CAYSLZ01. The sequence goes on along the minus strand of CAZBPF010000001.1, from coordinate 31,338 downwards.
ATCAATAATCGCTCGCTCGTTTTCCGTATATTCTTCATCAGTATCTGAATTTATCGGATTTTCATTCTTATCTTCCACCTCTTCCTCAGCGTCCAAAATATCCTGCCTCGCTTCCCACATATCAATATCAGCATCAATTTTTGACTTCTTAGCTGTTTCTACCGCTTCTTTTGCTCTAAGATATTCAACATAAGCTCGAGACTGCCGTTCAACTCCGTCATCATCAAGATCAATAACGGCAATTTTTTGGTCCTTAGTAACCGTATCACCATTGTCAACATAAACTTCTTTTACAGTTCCACTGGCAACCATATCAATATTTACACTATTGGTGGAAGAAATATTTCCTGAAGCGGAGACGGAAACAACTAAAGTCCCTTTTTTAGCTACTGCGGTTTGGTATTGGGGCTGAATTGACTTAGAATTTCCAAATTGTTTAATACCAAACCAAGCGATAATAAATAAAACTAAAATTATCCCTAACTTTATAATTAAGGACCTTCTTAAAAACCATTTAATCGGTCTCATAAAAAGAATTTTAAAGATTAAATCTGAGAATTTGCTGAAATTTAACTGCTAGCGGAGGTGTAGCGTTTTAATGACCAATACCAGAATTTTAATGACAAGCCGGCGAGAATTAAGCTGACTGCCAATGACAACACAACCTGCAGTGGCGAAATCAAACCAACCACCGCTTTAGCCGGAAAAGTGATTAATAAAACAACCGGAATTACAAAGACAACCAAAAAACGCACAAACCCGCGGTAAATATCAGTCGGGAACCGGCCCATTGCCGTTAGATCACGATAAACCCAAACTAAATGGTCAATTTCCGTTGTTAGAATACAAATAGATGAAACAAATAGATGAAAACCAAAACCGAGTATTAAACTGGCCAGAATTAAAAGAACAAAATAAATAATGCTCACTAATCCGGCGGATAAATTATGGTAAATAACATACCAAATCATAAAACCGGATAATGGTATTAGGGTAATAAAGTCCATAATATCGATGTGTCCAAACAAAGGGCGGAAAAAAGACGGCAGGGGCTTAAGAAGCTCTAAATCAAAATTACCGGAAACGACTAAAGGGCGGAAATGATAAACGCCGCGAAATAAAAATTGGATTAAAATATCAACAAGATTAAATACTAAAAAAAACCAAATCACTTCCACCGTATTGTAGCCGGCAAAATTTTCTATACCGGAAACCGTCGAATAAAGAAAAACAAAATAAAAGCCAAATCGAGCGACTTTACCGATGATAAACAAAATTGCCGCACTCGGCTGCATTAAATCCGGTAAAATCACCATTTTGGACATCAGCCAAAAGGCCTTTAAATAACGTTTCATTTTATCTTATCCTCCAAAAGCATCGTAATCGTTCAGGCCTTTTTTCCAGACCTTTTTAGTTAAAAAAATAAAGAATAACGTCCATCCAATTAATATAATTAATGCCTTATATGCTTCTAATAAACTAATTTTTTCCAAATAAACTTGAAGCGGGTAATAAATAAGATAAGGAAACGGCGTCACCATAACTGCTTTAAAAAGCGGTTCCGGCATAATATCTAAAGGGAAAAAAGCCCCCGCCATAAATTCTAGAAAAATTACACCGAAAAGCCACCGCGGCGCCCAAACATTGTCGACCCAAAATCCAACACACGACAAAAGGTAACTTAATAAAAAATACAAAACCGCGGCCGTAAAACTAATAAAAATAAATATTACAAAAAAACTTATATTCGAAGGAAAATAAAAAGGCAAATTAAGAATGTTTATTAATAAATATAATTCGACTAAAATAAAAATTAGGTTCAGGGACTTATCGGCTAAATCACGAAAAAACCAGGAAGTTATTACATTCCAAGGCCGTAATAAATATTTATTAACTAGTTCACCGCTTTTAATCATTCCTGCTAAATCAGCACTCCTGCCGCCGAGGATAACGCCTTTTAAAGCTGAAATTCCAATTACGTAAGTCAACATCTGTGTTTTCTGATAACCAAAGACCTCGTTTCTTGCCCCATAAACGGCACGCCAAAAGAAAACCAAAGTTAAAAAAGAGATAATACTTCTAAACCGCCACAAAAAGAAATTTGTCCGATAAACAAAGTACTCCATAAAACTGACTTTTAAAACTTTTAGATATTTTTTCATCTTGAAACGCCGGTATAATTTTTTAAACCCCGGCGCCATAAACCCCGGGCAAATAAACCAAAAATGAGCGTTACCGTTAACGCTCCACCAACAGCGGATAGATTAATTTTACCAAGAAGCACTTCCGACGGAAGAGCAATAATAAAAGCCACCGGAATAATTGAATAAACTGCCCAGTATAAAATCCCGTATTGTCTGAAAAAACTCGGTGGATATTTAGTTAATGTCTCCCAGTTCCAAAAGAAATTAGCAATATTTTGATTCTCGGTTAACCAAAATGCCGACGAGCCGAAAATTACCGATATAAAATATGCAATTCCTAAGCTGTTGATAACCAAAAAAACAAATACCAGCCAGTTAATAAGATTTAAAGAAAATTCAACTTTGGTTAAGGCATAAATAAATAAACCGGCTCCGGCTAAAATATGGGGAATTAGCTGGGGCTCAAATTTCATTGTTGAATAAAAAATTGACTTGCCCGGGTACAATAAAAACTTGTCTAATTTCCCAAAACGCACCTTTTCCGACATAATTAAACCGCCGTTGAATAGTGAAACCATAATCCCCCACCACAAATTATAAACTCCGTAAAGGAGCAGCATTTCCGACCAGGTCCACCCGGCAATAACGTTTATATCCTGGTAAACCAGATAATAAATAATAAAGTTGGCTGTCAGCCAAAATATTGAACCAAAAGAATGTGCGAAAGTATCAAATCGGTATTCCAACTGCCTCTGCCAGGTCATTTTCACCCAAACCCGGTATACTTTAAACGAATGCAGCCAATCGTTAATTGCCGACTGCTTCATAGTCCTTAACCCCCTTTCTCCAAAGGAATCCAACAATAAAAAATAATCCCCATATCCAAATCAATTGAACAATTATTAACCTGAGCGCGGTCTGACCATTTATTTTATTTTGAAAAAATTCTGCCGGAAATCCTAAGGAGAGATAAAAAGGTAAATTTTTAAACACTCTGCTCATATAAGCGGGGAAAAAATCAACCGGCATCCAGCCGCCGCCTAAAAAATTAGCTGAGTTTCTAAAAAGCCATAAAATCGAACTAATGTTAGTTAGCCAAAAAGCGCTTACTCCCAGCAAAAAACGGAATAAATAAGCTAACAAGGTAGCATTAACTATTATTATTAAAAAAACCAAAAATGAAGACAGCGGCAAAGCTAGTTTGCTGAAAACTAAAATCAGAACTAAAACTATTGCCACATAAATCAAGCGGTAAACTTTACGTCCGTATTGGTTAAAAAAAGCCGCCCAAAAATAAGAAAACGGTTTAACCAATTTATTGGATAACTCACCGGTTCTTATTAACTCACCCAAACTATTGTCCACACCGGTAACCGTTAAAATTGATACCAGATAAATTGCTAATAAATATTGAAGCATACTGAAAAAATCATAATTTTTAAATGTTTGTCCGCCTTGCAAAGCCGCTCCCCAGAATATTATTTCGGTTAAAAACCAAAGGGTTTGATTTATAAAATAAAAAAAGAAATTGGTCCGATAAAACAACTGCTGTTGAAAACTAATTTTAGCAATTGCTAAATACTTTCTCATCCCTCAAGAATAGTCTTTTTGGGTAAATAATTGACGGATAATGTCTTCAATAGAAGCCGGCTCAATATTTAAATCCTCTATAGGAAACTTTTTTAACAACTCCGAAGCAACTAAAGAGGCCACCTCACGTTTAACCCGAATTTGGGCCTTAGGAAAAGTAAATTCTTTAAGTTCACCTATTTCCTCAAGGTCTTGTTTTGAAACGCTTTTAGAAAAAGTTAAGCTGATTAACTTGTAGTCAGCGTATTTTTTAGTAATTTCCTCCAATCGCCCGTTAAAAACAATTTTGCCTTTATCAATAATAATCACCCTGTCGGCCAGCTCCTGAACATCGCCCATATAATGGGAAGTCAATATTATGGTTGCCTGATGTCTTTTATTATAAACCTTGATGAACTCACGAATTTTTTTCTGCATTACCACATCTAAACCGATTGTCGGTTCGTCTAGAAATAAAACCTTCGGCTGATGCAGTAAGGAAGCAATTAACTCACACTTCATTCTTTGGCCTAGAGAAAGCTTTCTTGTTTGGGTATTTAAAATTTCTTTTACTTCAAGCAAATCGACTAATTCGTCTAAATTTTTATTAAACTTATCATCCTCTATTTCATAAATTTCCTTGTTAAGAAGAAAGGTTTCCATCGGCGGCAAATCCCACCAAAGTTGATTTTTTTGTCCCATAACAAAAGCAATTTGTTTTAAAAAATCGCTTTTTCTATCCCAGGGGTTAAAACCTAAAACAGACACCTCTCCATTGTCCGGAAAAAGCAATCCGGATAAGCATTTGAGAGTGGTTGTTTTTCCGGCTCCGTTCGGCCCGATAAACCCAATCAATTCGCCTTGGGCAATTTTAAAATTAATCTCGTCAACGGCTTTAACAACCTCATAGCGCCGCTTAAACAGCGACTTTAAAGACCCGATTAAACCCGGTTCTTTTTGATGCACCCGGTAGTATTTTTTTAAACCAGAAACAAAAATTGGCTCTTTTACCATTTCAAATAAACTCACGGCCCCGCTACTCCGACCTAAAGTCGAGAGTCAATGGGGCCGAAAAGTTAATAATTTCTTACTTAACCGCTCTTTTAAGAGTAGTACCCGGTCTAAACCTTGGCATTCTTCGGGAAGGAATCCTTTTCTTCGGTCCGCCCCCAATCGGCTTAACTTCCTTTGAGCTGAATATCTTGGTAAAGAAAACACCAAATCCAAACAGTTTTACTTTTTCACCTCTCTTAAGGGCCTTAGTTATTTCCTCAAAAAGCGTTTCGTATGCTTCCCGGGAGGCCTTCTTAGTTAAGCCGGTTTTCTTTGCAATCACATCAATTAGTTCTCGCTTAGTCACTTTGACTCACCTCCTTTCCAAAATTCAATCGAATATTTCAGGTATTTAATCATTTTCTAACTATCTTCATTCTAGCGGGAAATTCATTCCCTGTCAATCGGTGATTTTGCCGCCGCTCGAATTTCTCTAATTGCGGTTACTTTAATTTGACCAGCCCATTTAGTTTCCTCTTCCAACTGACGGGCAATCTCATGGACTAAAACCGTCAATTGATCATCGTCAACTTTAACCGGGTCAACAATCACTCGAACTTCCCGTCCGGCCTGGTAGCAAGCAACATCCCGAACCCCGTCAAATGATTCAGCCGTTTCTTCAATATTTTTCATTCTTTCCAAATATTTTTCATGAGCTTCATAACGGGCTCCCGGCCGTGACCCGGAAGCGGCATCCGCCACCCAAACAATAATCGACTCCGGACTGGAAAAAGGTTTATCTTCGTGGTGCTCGGCAACTGCATTAATAACTTCTTCAGGAATATTATATCGTTCTAACAATTCAACTCCCAACTCAACATGGCTTCCTTCATCCTCAATAACTTTTCCTATATCATGAAGTAAGCACCCCAAGCGGACTGTTTTAACGTCTGCATTCAACTCATGAGCTACCTGAACCCCAATCTTTGTTTCTTCAATAGTGTGCTGAGCTAAATTCTGCCCGTGTGAAAACCTGTATTTGAATCTTCCAATTAAACGCACCAAATCAACCGGCAGATGATAGACGCCGACTTCCTGGCTGATTCGTTTGCCTTCCTCCATCAACGCTTTATCCATCTGCTTTTTTGTTTGTTCAACTATTTCTTCAATCCGAGAAGGTTGAATTCTGGCATCTTTAATTAATTTTTTTAAAGACCGTTTTGCAATCTCTCTCCTGACCGGGTCAAAAGACGAAAGCCGAACAACATTGGTTTCGTCTAATTCCAAATCAACGCCGGTTGCTCGTTCAAAGGCCCTTATATTTCTACCTTCCCTGCCAATAATTCTCCCCTTAATGTCTTCATTTTTCAGCTGAACTGTTGAAACAGTATATTCAGCAACCCAATCAACTACTCCGTGTCTGATCGAGTCTAAAACTATGCTTTTTGCCAACTCGTCCTCTTCAGCTCTAACTTCATCCTCAACTTCACGAATTTTCTTTGCTTTCCACTCCACCAGCTGTTTTTCAACTCTCTTTTTAATTTCCTCTCTCGCCTCCTGCTTATCCAAATCAGAAATTTCTTCCAGCTTGGCTTCTTCCTTTTTTCGAAGCTCATCCAATTCTTTTTTTTGACGGCTGGCTTCTTCTTCTTTTACTTCCAGTTTTGTTTCTTTACTGCGCAAATAACTTTCCCGCTCGTCCATTGTCTTTAAACGCTTGTCCAACTCTTTTTCTCTCTTCTTCAAATCATCAACCAACTCGGTTAATTTCTTCTCCTCAACGGTCAGTTCTCTTTTCCCGGTTTCCTCTTTCTCCGGCTGGCCAAAAATTTTTCCTAAATTTATCATCGTAAACTCCTTTCCCGATTTCCGCTAAAGCGTAATCAAGAATTAATTAATAAATGTAAACACCCGACTCCGGGTCGGTATATTTTAGCATGAAGACAAGAAAATTTTAAGCTTAGGAAGAAGCTTTCTGCTCTACTGCTTTCCAAATTTTATCCTCAATTTTTTGAGCAATTTTTGGATTTTCTTTCAAAAATTCTATTGCAGCTTCTTTTCCTTGACCTAAAGTCTCCTCTTCATACTTATAATAAGACCCGCTTCTTTCCACTACCTCATACTTTTCTCCGGCATCAATTAGTCCCGCCTGCCAAGAAATTCCCTGATTATTATATATTTCAAACTCGGCTTCTTTAAACGGCGGTGCGATTTTATTTTTTATCACTTTCGCCCGGTGGAGTGAACCGACAATATCACCGTCGGAATCTTTAATTTTTTTTCTTTGTCTTAAATCAACTCTTACCGAAGTATAAAATTTTAAGGCAAGACCGCCGGATGTTGTTTCGGGATTACCAAAAAAAACACCGATTTTATGACGTATTTGGTTTGTAAATATCAAACAGGTGCTGGTTTTGTTGATTGACCCGGCTAGTTTTCTCAAGGCCTGCGACATCAACCTTGCCTGGACACCAACTTGGGCATCACCCATTTCCCCCTCAATTTCAGATTTGGGTACAAGTGCGGCCACTGAATCAACAAGTATTAAATCCAACCCCCCCGACCGAACCAGTGTTTCTACAATTTCCAAGGCCTGTTCACCGGTATCCGGTTGTGAAATCAGCAAATCCTCTAAATTAACACCAATTGTTTTGGCCCACTGCGGATTTAAAGCATGTTCCGCGTCAACAAAAGCGGCAACTCCGCCGGCCTTTTGAGCTTCAGCAATAATATGAAGAATTAAAGTTGTCTTACCGGAGGCCTCCGGTCCAAAAATTTCAACAATTCTTCCTCTGGGTACGCCGCCAACACCGAGGGCAATATCAAGAGGAAGACAGCCGGTCGATATTGAATCAATATCCAATTTTTTTTGCCGGTCACCCATTTTCATTATCGCCCCTTTACCATACTGTTTTTCAATTTGGCCCATTGCATTCTCAACCGCCTCCAATTTTTGCTTCTGTTCTTTGCTTTTCGCTTTCTTTTTTTCAGCTTTAGTTTTTTTCTCTTTCTTCGCCATCTTTATAATTTCATTTAACCACATCTATGACAAAAAAACAACTAGATATATCTTAACGTACAAGGCAAGCTGAAGCATGTTAAAATAAAGCCAACGGGGTGTGGCGCCGCGCCCGCCATGCAAGCTGAGCTTGCTCGGCGTTGCGGGCGGGCAGAGACTAGCAAAATGTTTTATACATACGTTTTAAAAAGTAAAAAAGATAAAAAATTATACATTGGTTTTACAAATAATCTTAGGAAAAGAATTGACGATCATTATCAAGGCAAAGTAGAAGCAACAAAAAATAGGCGGCCATTAAAATTAATTTATTATGAAGCAGGAAAAAGTAAACATAAAGCCATTAAACGAGAAAAGTATTTTAAAACAGGATACGGAAGACGATTTTTAAAAAATAGAATTTAATCTACGGGGTGTGGCGCAGAGGCTAGCGCGTTCGCATGGGGTGCGAAAGGTCGCCGGTTCAAGTCCGGCCACCCCGACAAATTAGTTTACTGCTTGGAGATATTTTTCTTTCGGCTGAATACCGACTATTCGTTCGACCGGCTGGCCGTTTTTAAAAACAATCACCGTTGGAATTCCGCGCACTTCATATTCTGCCGCCAACTGCTGATTATCGTCAACATTTAATTTAGCAACTTTTGCTTTTCCCTTTAACTCTTCAGCTAATTCTTCAATAACCGGACCGAGCACCCGGCATGGTCCGCACCAAGGCGCCCAAAAATCAACTACGACCGGCTCCTCTGATTTTAAAACTTCTTCTTCAAAGTTGTCCGAGTTTAGTTTAATTAAATCCATACTTGACCACCCCCTTTTATAAATTATATCTTAACATAAAAAATTTTACGTCAATATATCTCATAAGCCCTCCTTAACCTGATCTAAAAGATTATTAATCTTTAATTGAAGTACCGGTGTCAAGTCACCAACAGAATCGTCAATAAATCCCTGAACAATCATTTGTTTAGCTTTTTGGTTCGAAATTCCTCGTGTTTGCAAGTATTCTATTTGGCGGCTGGAAATTTTTCCAATAGAGGCCTCATGTGATAAATTCAAGTTATCCAGTTCAGAATGAAGGGCCGGAATGGTTTGAAATTCAGCTTCCGGAGATAAAACAATTGCACTGCATTCTAAATGGCCGCGAATTTCTTCAGCCCGGCCAAATAGCGTTCCTCTAGTAATTGTTTTCCCTCCACTAACTACTGCGTGAGTCAAAATTTCACCGCTAGAACCCTGCCCGTTAAGATGTATTTCACCGCCAAGTTCAACATTTGATTGTGGATGAGAACATATAAATGAATTTAAAACGGCTTTAGAATTTTTACCTTCTAATAATACTTTAGGATTAGTATCTAATTTAGAAACAGGGTCAAAAATTAGATAATTTGAAATAAATTTACCGCCGTCGGCAACTTTTACAGCCGTTCTCGGGTAAACACGACTTTGTTCACTCCAACTGTGAATCATAGTAAAGGTTACTTGCGCATTTTTACCGACATAAATTTCGGTTACTCCATTATGAATATTTTCAGTCATTTGGTGCAAAGCGGTACAGCCGGTTAAAATCTGAAGCTTTGAATTATCCTCAGCAACAATTAAATTTTGAACGTTTTGTTCGGTTTTAGGCCGGGAAATAACGTAACAGGTGTTTATCGGCGCAACTGCTGTTTTGTTTTCAGCGGCCCGGATATAATAACCAAGATGATTTTTATCTTGATAAACTTTTTGACTAATTGCATCTTGATCAGGTTTAATTAACTGCCATTGGTATTCACTTAGGACTTCCTGATTAACCTCGGTAATTGGCTTAGTTTCGGCCCAGTCATATTTGCCAAATTGTGAAAAATATTCTTCGTTGGCAATAACAAACATCCGATCATTAAAATCCAAACCGGCCCGGTTAATTATTTGTGAAATTTTATTCATCTGGTCCTCCTTTTCGACAAGAAAAACATCCTGAATAACCTTGATCTTTTATTTGGTCAAGAACCGCCGTCGGCTTACCGAAACACATAATCTCACCTTTAACCATTACATAAGCCAAATCAGCAGATACATATTTTAAGATATGACCGGTGTGAGTAATAATTAAACTGGACTTTTCTTTTACCAAATTTTTGATTACCGACCCAACTAATTCCAGGTTTTCAAGGTCAACCCCGGAATCGGGTTCGTCAAAAAGATAAAGTTCGGCTTTAGTGTCAGCCATCAGCTGAAATAATTCAGACCTTTTTTGTTCTCCTCCGGAAAGACCGCTGTTGATCCCTTTTTCTAAAAACCCGCTGACTTTAATTTGTTCAGCCGTTTTTTTTATCTTTTTAAACTTAGGATTTGCCTGTTGAACCAAATTTTCTAAATTTACTCCATTAACGGTCGGCGGCTGTTGGAACATCACCGCTAAACCTAATTTATTCCGCTCTTCTATTGACAAAGAGTTTAATTTCTTACCGTTAAAAATTATTTCTCCTCGATTAATTTGAAATTTTGACAAACCCATGATTACTTTAAATAAAGTTGACTTACCACTGCCGTTTGGGCCAAACAAAACAACTCTTTGACTATCGTCCACTTTTAAAGAAACGTCTTTTAAAATATGTTCACCGTCGGCTGAAACAGTTAGATTTTTTATTTCAAGCATGTTACTATTATATAGGAAAGGTGGTGATAAAACATGTTAGCAAATTTTCCAGAAAATGATCTACAAATTATCAGGTTAGGATTAATTGCAGAACTAGACGCAATTGATCTTTACGAACAACTTGCAGAATTAACCGATGATCCAATGATAAAAAAGGTTATGATGGACGTAGCAAAAGAAGAAAAAGAACACGTTGGCGAATTCCAAGCCCTGCTTTTAGCCAGAGACAAAGAACAAGTAGAAGAAATGGAAGAAGGCAGAAAAGAAGTTGAAGAAATGAAAAAATAAATGCTCAATCATCTGGCAAACCGGATTCTCGGAAAAAAATACCAGACTTTAAATTTAATTAAAGTTAATAAAAAAGCTTTAATAAATAATTTTCATTATTTTCAAAAAATCAATCCCTATAAACGGGTAACACCGGTATTGAAAAGTAATGCCTACGGTCATGGTTTAACCGAAGTGGCCAAGATGATCGACAAACATATAAACCCACCGTTTATTACAGTTGACAGCTTGTACGAGGCCTATGAGTTGCGCAAGGCAAAAATTAAAACCAAGCCGCTGATTATCGGCTATACTAAACCGGAAAATTTTAAAATTGGGCCGAAAATTGATTATTCAATACCGGTTTACGACTTAAAAACTGCAGAAGTAATTAACCGCCACCAACCCAACGCCAAAGCCCACATAAAAATAGATACCGGGATGAACCGCCTCGGTATTCAACCTGACCAAGCCAGAGATTTTGGCAGGAAAATTAAAAAATTAAAAAGACTGAAAGTCATCGGAATATACAGCCATCTTTCCCAAGCAACCAATTTAAACAAGAAATTTACCCTAGAACAAATTAAAACCTTTAAAAGTGTAATTAGAATATTTGAACAGGAAGGGTATAAATTTAAATGGAAACACATTAGTGCCACTGCAGGAAGCGTAATCGGAGACGACCCGGAATTTAATTTAATTAGAATTGGTCTGGGGTTTTACGGTTTATCGCCATTTTCACCAAAATCTAAACACCACCAAGAAATGAAAAAAAACCTCTCACCGGCCTTAAAATTAATCTCACATATTGGTCAAACTAAAATAATACCTAAAAATTCACCGGTCGGTTACGGCGGAACTCACAAAACCAAGACGGAAACAAAAATCGGCATTTTACCTCTGGGATATTACGAGGGAGTAAACCGACGCCTGTCAAATAAGGGCTTCGTTAAAATAAAAGGAACTTTTTGTCCCATAATTGGCAATATATGCATGAACCTAACTATAATTGACTTATCCCGGATACCGGAAGCGGAAATCGGTGATAAAGTCACCGTCTATTCCGACAAACATAGTGACTTAAACAACATTGAAAAATCAGCAGAAACCGCTAAAACAATTCCTTACGTAATCTTAGTCAATCTAGCGGAATCGATTAGACGCCGGCTGGTTTAATTGTTATAATTTTAATATGGAATGTCCAAATCAAGAAAAAAATTTAGACAACTGCAACTGTACTTACAAGGGCTGTCCACGCAAGGGAAAATGCTGTCAATGTCTTCAATATCATTTATCAAGACAAGAACTTCCGGCTTGCTGTTTTTCTAAACAAGCAGAAGCAGCCTATGATAGATCATTCCACAAATTCATTGAAGAAAATAGTTAGGAAAGGAATACACTATCCTTAGCGCTACGATCGTAGTTTTTAGAATAGTATTAGTTAATACCTTTTTCGGAGATTATCAGGTAATAACTACAATCATTCGAATCATTGTAGTCAAATCAAAGTTGTCGTGTAATTTTTACCCGACCAGGATAAAAACAACTCTATACATTATTCAACGCAGACTAAAGTCTGCTACTACTAAAGGGGAGTTAAATAAAAATCAGAATCATATAAAACGTAATTACTCCATAAAGTATTATCTTTTGGGAGATTGTTTTTTGGCTCGGGCTCGGCCGGCTTGGCCGGGCTTACTTCTCTCTTTAATCCGATCATCTACTGTTAACAATCCAGCTTTTCTTAAAGCCGGTCGGTATTTTTCACGGTCAATCTTTTCCAAAGCCCTACTAATCGCTAAACTGACTGCCTCCAGCTGGCTTTTTTTACCACCGCCGCGGACTAAAACTGTGCCGTGGTATTTTGATTGAGTTTGGGTAACTTCAAAAGGAAGAGAATAAAAATAACTGCTGACTTCACCGGGAAAATAATCAGCAATCAATTTACCGTTAACCTCCAGCTTACCCTTACCGCTGAATAATCTAACCGTCGCCGTTGCTTTTTTGCGTCGTCCAACAGCATAAGTATATTTTGTTTTAGACTTTTTCGCCATAAGGATGTTCCTCGGTTTCAAAAACTTTTAACCTTTTCAACCTATTTTTCCTAAGTTTATTTTTGGGGAGCATATTTTTTACAGCCAGCTTAATTATCCGATCGGGATCTTTCTTCATTAATTTATCAAAAGTAATTGATTTTAAACCACCCATGTAGCCGGTGTGTCGGTGGTATGTTTTATTTTTAAATTTTTTCCCACTAACTTGAATATCTTTTGAATTAACGGCAATAACGTAATCCCCGCAATCTAAGTGCGGAGTATAATCCGGCTTGTGTTTTCCAATTAAAAGTTGTGCTATTTCAGTTGCCGCCCGACCAAGAATCCGGCCGGACAAATCAACTAAATGCCAGTTTCTCTCGATTTCTTCTTTTTTTAGTTGTGTGGTTTTTTTCATCTTATTCTACTTTCGTAACACCTGAGAGGAATTATTCACTATTTATTAATTCCAAACGGGCAATTGTCGCGTCGTCCCCCCGCCGCTTTTTCAACTTAATGATTTTTGTATATCCTCCAGTACTGTTTTTTAGTTTTTTTCCAAACTTTTCAACTAAATCATTAACAAAAGTTTGATCCTGAAAAAGAGCGTAAAGCCGCCTTCGAGAAGATAAATCACCCTTTATTGCCCGAGTAATTATCTTTTCAATTTTTGGCTGTACCGCTTTTGCTTTTGAAAGAGTTGTCTTAACTTTTCCCCCATTTAAAAAAAAACTTCTCGCCAAGTTTTTAAACAGCGCTTTTCTTTGAGCGGTGTCACGTCCTAGTTTTTTGCCTTTTTTTCTATGTCTCATCAAGCGCCTCCTTTTTAGTTTTTAAAATCCACTCCCATTTCGGCCATTACTTCTTTAAGCAACTCAATTGACTTCTCCCCGACGTTTCTTACTTCACCAATCTCTTCGGGAGTAGAGTCTGATAAATCATTAACCGTTTTATAACCTGCTTTTTTTAAAGCATTAGACAAACGCAAAGGAACTTCATCAATCTCCTCTATCGTCAGGTCATAATTCTTATTGGCTTTCGGCGCTTTCTTCTTTTCTTTTTTCTTGTCGCCCTTTGGTTCAACAATCTGGCTGAACACTTCTGTAATTATTTCCGACGCTTTGTCCAAGGCCTCTTTAGGCGATACTGATCCGTCAGTTTCAACGTTAAGAGTTAACTTGTCCAGGTTGGATTTTTCACCTCTCCTTGTTTGCTCTACTTGATAATTCACATCCTTTACCGGTGTAAATACGGCATCAACAGCAATAACGCCGTGTTTTTCCGGATCATGTTCTTCTGCCTCCTGATAACCGATTCCGGAAGCAACATTTATTTCCATATCAAAAACAGTTGATTTGTCGGCTAAAGTAGCTAAAACCAATTCCGGATTGGCAATTTCAACATTCGGTTGTAAAACAATATCACCGGCAGTCACTTTACCCGGCCCTTTTTTCTTCACCTTAACTTTAACCGGCTCATCGCCGTCATAACTAAATTTAATCTGCTTAACACTAAGCATTATTTCAATTACGTCTTCCTTAACGCCTTCCAGCGAAGAAAAAACGTGATCAGCACCTTTAAGCTTAAAAGTCATTGCCGCCGCACCCGGAAATTCACCTAATAAAGCTCTCCTTAAGCTGTGGCCGACTGTATGACCAAAACCTGACGGCAGAGGGGAAATGACAAATTTTCCTCTGTTCTTTTTTTCCTCAACTGTTTCTACCGTAAATCTGATTTGATCTAACATTTTTCCTCCTTTGTCCTGATGTCCTTTTGGATCATCTGGAATAAAATTCAATAATTAACGACTCGTCTATATTCGAAATTAAATTCTCCCTCTCCGGCTGCTTTATAACTTTACCAATAAATCCCTTTCTTTGCAACCATTCAGCTTTTTTTTCTTTACCTTCACTTTTAATCCAGTCTTCAATTTTAGTCATTTTTTGAGCTTTTTCGCTGATGCTGATTTCATCCCCAACCTTAACCTTATAAGACGGAATGGTTACTTTCTTTTGATTGACATAAACATGTCCGTGAACAATCAGCTGTCTGGCCGTTGCCCTGGAAGGAACAAGGCCTAAACGATAAACAACATTGTCCAACCTGGTTTCAAGCAGTTTAATTAATTCATATCCAACCGCTTCTGTTTCCCCTTTTGCTTCTTCTAAATAATTTTTCAACTGACTTTCATTAATTCCAAAAATTCGTTTTGCTTTTTGTTTTTCCCTCAACTGACGTCCGTATTCAGAAACCCGCCGCCAGTTGCCCACACCATGTTCACCGGGAGGCACAGCACCTTTTTTATCTATTGGACATTTAGGCGAATAACACCGTTTACCTTTTAAAAATAATTTTTCACCTTCGCGTCGGCAGTATCGACATTTTTTATCAAGTTTCATTGCAATTAACCCCTCCTTTGTTTCGGCGGCCGCGGCCCATTGTGAGGCAGGGGTGTAACGTCCGACAACATAGTAACTTGTATTTGTGGAGTGTTTCTTAAAATCCTTAAAGCGGCATCCCGGCCCGGTCCCGGACCCTTAATATATATTCTTAATTTTTTAATCCCCAGATTAGTAAGCCGACCAATAGCGTCCTGCAATGTTGTAGTCGCCGCATAAGGCGTAGATTTTCTGGTACCCTTAAAGCCCATTCTCCCACATGAGGTCCACTCAAGCACTTCTCCTTGTCGATTAGTCAATGTAACTACGGTATTATTAAAAGTCGCCTGAATATACATACGACCCTCAGAATTTACTTTTGGCATTTATTTTTCTCCTCCTGCTTTACGCTGTTGATCTTCAAGCTTTGCCCAATCTTCCTTCTTAAGAGCGCCAACTGTTTTTGCCGGCCCCTTCGCGGTTCTGGCATTGGTTTTTGTCCTTTGGCCGTGGACCGGTAGTCCGACAATATGTCTTATCCCTCGGTAACAGCGTATCTTTTTTAACCGTTCAACATTATCCTTAATCTGCTTACGCAAATCACCTTCAACTTGATAACTTTCAAGCGATTTAATAATTCTGCTCACTTCTTCTTTGGTCAAATCCTTAACCCGCTTGTCACTGTCAATATTCGCCTGATTAATTAAATCTTCAACATTACTTCGTCCTATACCGTATATGGCAGTCAAACCATATTTAACTCTTTCTTTATCTGGTATATTAACACCGATTATTTTCATTTTTGCCTCTGTTTATGTTTAGGATTTTCACATATAACAAATTTCTTCCCCCGACGGAAAACAATTTTACATTTTGGACATAGTTTTTTTATACTTGATCTAATTTTCATAGTCGATAAATAATCCTCCCTCTTTCCTTGTCATAGGAACCCATTTCAACAATAACTTTATCACCAGGAACAACGCGAATATAATTCATTCTCATTTTCCCGGATAAATAAGCTAAAACCTTGTCGCCATTTTTTAACTTAACTCTAAATTTGGTATCAGGCAAAGCTTCAATAACCTCGCCTTCAATTTCTTCCTTTTTCTCCTTAGCCATAAATTATTACTGCATTTAATATCCCCCTAAAATAAATAGGGGGTAATTATTTTATAACCTTTGTTGGTAACAACAACGGTCTTTTCAAACAGTGAGGATATTTTACCATCCTTAGTAGTAATTGTCCAGCCGTCACCGGATGTTTTAATCTCCGGATTTCCTTCGGTGTATATTACCTCTACAGCCAAACCCATATTCTCCTTAAGTTTCGGTGTTTTAGCTGGAGAACCTTTTAAAAAGCCCGGAATCAGCGGCTGTTGATGAAGCTTTCTACCTATACCGTGACCAGTTAAATTTGGAATAACCCGGTAACCGGCCTTAGAAATTGTTTTTTCTATTACCTGTGAAATGTGCCCGACATGATTTCCCGGCTTCACCACGTTAATCGCCTTCTTCAATGCCTCCTCCCCAACTTGAAGAAAATCTTTTATATTTTCCTCACTTTTCACTTTTAACTTTTCACTTTTAACTAATTTGGTATAGGCCATATCCGCATTCCAACCGTGATAAAAAAATCCCATGTCCAAACTTACCAAATCACCGGCGCTAATTTTCTTACTGCCGGGAACTCCGTGAACAACACCTTCGTTAATATTAATACAAGTTGCCCAATGATAATTATCAACCATTTTAAAACCCGGCTTTCCCCCCTCCTCTTCAATATATTTAACCGCTTTTGCCTCAACCTCAGACAAACTAACCCCATCTTTTAATTGTTGAAAAGTTTTAGCAAAAACGCGGCTTAATTTTTCGCCGGCTAACAAAAAATTTTCGTTCATAATCTTCTTTTTATCTCCTTAACAATATCTAAATGAATCGATTCAATCGGTCGTTCACCGTTTACACGAAAAAGAAGTTCTTTTTCATCATAATAATCAAGTATCGGCTCAATTGTTTTTAAATACTCATCTATTCGTGATTTTATCGCCTGTCTGGTTTCGTCCTTTCTTTTTTGGTCATAAAAGCTTTTACCTTTTTCCCAAGCCCGCTGGCGGCGTTCCATGATCACTTCCGGCCGGATGTCAATATGGATTGCCATATCCAGTTCAGTATTATTCTCAGCTAAAAATTTACTGAGGACTTCCGGCTGGTCGGGTAAACGAGGAAAGCCGTCTAAAATAAAACCCTTATTAATTAATTCTGATAAAACCGGTTTAAGCATATTAAACGTTAAATCAGTCGGCACCCATTCGCCTTGATTAACATATTCATCTGCCTTTTGACCAATTTCTGTTTTCTTGTCGATATGGTCCCGAAATAATGCCCCGACTGAAACGTGTTTCCAGCCGTATTTTTCTTCCAACAGCTCGGCTTGAGTCCCCTTACCACCGCCGGAAGGCCCTAAAAT
>CAZBPF010000001.1:0-13730 GCA_964493745.1 uncultured Gammaproteobacteria bacterium | reverse complement strand
TTTCTTCCAACAGCTCGGCTTGAGTCCCCTTACCACCGCCGGAAGGCCCTAAAATGGTCAGTTTGGCATTTTTAGAAAGTTTCGTATTCATAGGTTTGAACCAAATTTTCAATTGACCTGGTCAACTCTAAAATAACCGAAATAACAATTAATATACCGGTACCGCCTAAACTTACTGTTGCCAACTTGGTTACTCCCTGAACAATTGAAGGTAAAATAGCAATAAAACCCAAAAAAATCGCACCCAAGGCGGTTACCCGGTATAAATACCAGGTCAGTTTTTTTTCGGTTGCTTTCCCCGGCCTGATTCCAGGTATAAAGGCACCACTTTTTCTCAGCTGTTCTGAAATTTCATCGGGCTTAAAGACAACTGTCGTATAGAAAAAAGTAAAAACTACTACCATTATAAAATAAACTAAATTATAGCTCCAAGCACCCGGCTGGAAAAATTGATTCAGCCAAGCGCCGAAATTAATAATAAAAGCCGACTCAACCCCGATTTGCGCCGGTAAGCTGGTCAGTGCCCGCCCAACCATTGAAGGCAGTAACACTAAAGACATGGCAAAAATCACCGGCATAACTCCGGCTGTATTAATCTTAATCGGAAGGTAACTTTGACCGCCGGCCCCTTTACCTTGTTTTCGCGCATACCGAATAGGAAGCCGAAGAGCCGCTTCATCAACCAGGATTACCCCGGCAATTAACAATAAAGCTAAAACTCCAAAAACAACCAGATTAAACATTCTCTGCGGGCCAACTGCAGAAAAAGTCTGTAGCGCACTTATTGGATACCGCGATACAATTCCTGCAAATATCAAGCTTGAAGTACCGTTTCCAATACCGTATTCATCAATCAAATCGGAAAGAAAAACTAAAACCATTGTTCCGGTGGTCATAATAACTATCATTGAGCCCAGATATAAAGGAGAAAGCTGAGTGATAATCTGCTGACCTTGAAGTATTGCATACATTCCGAATCCCTGAACAACCGCTAAAGGAACTGAGGCAATTCTGGTATAAAGATTAATTTTTGCTTGTCCGTGTTCGCCTTCTTTAGTCAATTCTTCCAACCGCGGCCAAACCATACTTAACAAATTAATCATCACCGAGGCAGTTATGAACGGATTTAAACCCAAAGCGGCAATAGAAAGATTTGCCAAGGTGCCGCCTGAAAAAATATCCAAAAAAGATAGAAATTGGTTTTGGCTGAAAAGCTCTTTTAGCTTTGATGGGTCAACGCCGGGAACAGGAACGTGTGAAATAAGTCTGAATATAACAAAAATCAAAAGGGTTACCAGTATTTTTTTTCGAATTAGGCCTATTTTCAAACCGGCAACAAAATACTTAACTTTCTTAAAATATTTATTCATGCTATTTTTCTGCCACACTGCCTCCGGCTTTTTCAATCTTCTTCTTTGCTTTATCGGAGCAAGGCAGTTGAACCGTCAATTTTTTATTTAATTTACCCCGACCGAGGATTTTTATTCCCTGTTTAATTTCTTTTTTAGTAACTAAATCCTTAGTATATAAACTCTCCAAGTTAACCTTATCACCGTTTTTATAATTTCTGTCCAATTGATCAACATTTATGCCAATTAAATCCGGCTGTGGTTTTTGCCGTCCTTTCCCCGGCCAAAAAGGCAGTCGTTTTAACCATCCCTTTTTAATTTTAGTACCGTCAAAAGTCAAACTGACATTGTATCTTGATTTTGTCCCTTTGACACCGCGAAATGTCGTATGACCACCCTTGCCGCTGCCGTAACCACGGCCCGGTCTTTTCTGTTCTTTATCAGTTGTTTTTGGTAAATCGTGTAATTTAATCATATTAGTAATATAGCTTTTAGCTTTTAGCCTTTAGCCTTTAGCTTTTAGCCTTCAGCTCATCAATAACTTTATGTTTTTCCTGAATTTTTTTAATTTTTTGAAGCGCCTCCCAGACTGCATAAGCACAATTCGATTTATTGCGCGAACCAAAAACTTTAGCCACTAAATCTTCAATTCCAGCGACATCTGCAATCTGCCTAACCGGACCTCCGGCAATTAAACCGCTTCCTTCTCTAGCCGGCTTCAGTAAAATCTTAGTAGATTTTCTTTTGTGCTCAATAGAAAAAGGTATCGTTGTTTTTTGCTGGGGAATTTTAACCATTTTTTTCTCAGCTATGCGGACTCCTTTTTGAATTGCCGACCGAACATCGCTGGCTTTTCCCAATCCCAATCCAACTTTTCCTTTACCGTCGCCAACAGCAACTAAGGCAGTGAAACCGATTCTATTTCCGCCTTGGGTTTTTTTAGACGTTCTGCGAATTTCGATTACCGACTGCGGCATCCTCTTTTTTCTATCTTTCTGGTTTTTGTTTTGTTTTTTGTTTTTCATTTAAAAATTTAAAAATTATAAATTTCTTAAAGTTTAAGTCCTCCCTCTCTTGCTCCTTCTGCTAACGACTTGACACGGCCGTGATATTGATAAGACCCTCTGTCAAAAACTATATTTTTAATATCCTTTTTAACTGCTTTTTTCGCAATTAATTTACCAAGCTCATACGCTTGTTCACTTTTAGTTTTTTTAGCTAACGCCGGATTTTCTTTTATTATAACTTTAGTATTACCGCTGACTAAAGTCTGACCGCTGGGCAAATCAATAATCTGCGCCCAAATATATTTGTTTGATTTAAAAACAGTTAACTTCCTTCCTCGGCCGGAAGTGCGGATTTTTTGCCTTACTCTGGTTTCTTTTCTTTGTTTATTACTTTTTTTCATCTAACTATCCTCCTATTCCACCGGCACCGGCACCACCAACTTTTGCCACTTTTCCCGGCTTTAATTTAACTTTCTCATCAGCATATCGAATCCCTTTACCGTGATAAATATTCGGCGGATTAATCCTTCTAATTTTAGCAGCAATATTACCAACAAGCTCCTTGTTAGCGCCCTTCACAGCAACCACGTTTTTGTCAATTTCAAAACTGATGCCGGTTGGCGCTTCAAATTCCACCGGATGTGAAAAACCAAGTTTAAAAACTAATTTTTCTCCTTGTTTTTGTACTCCGTATCCGGTTCCTTTAACCTCCAGTTTTTTCTCCCAACCTCGGGTAACTCCGGTAATCATGTTCTGAATTAAGTTTCGAATTGTCCCGTGAATTGATTTAATTCTTTTGGTGTCGTTGCCTCTTTTAACCGTTAATTGTTTACCGTCCTGGTTAACAATTTTAATCCCCTTAGGAATTAATAAATCTAAACTGCTTAACGGTCCGTTTACTTCAACCTTGTTTTGCTTAACCGTAACCGTAACCGAATCTGGTATATCTATTGGTTGTTTTCCGATTATTGACATTTTAATAAACTTGACAAATAATTTCTCCTCCTAAATTCTTTTTTCTTGCTTGAAAACCGGTCATCACTCCTTTTGGGGTCGATAAAATCGTTGTTCCCACCCCACCTAAACACCGGGGTATATTATTTGCCGACTTATAAATCCGACAGCCGGGTTTGGAAACTCTTTTTATTTGAGTAACTAACGGCCGGCCTCGATCGTCGTATCTTAATCCTATTGACAAACTTTTTTTATTATTTTCTAAATCTTTAACTTCGATTTCACCAACATATCCTTCCTTTGACAGTACTTCTACAAGCGCCTGACGGCTTTTAGACCAACCGGTAACAACTTGATCTTTATGAGCCATATAGGCGTTTTTAATCTGGCTTAATAAATCTGCTATTGTATCCATTTTTTTACCAACTTGCTTTTTTAACTCCGGGCAGCATTCCCTTATTGGCTAATTTTCTAAAACACAGCCGGCAAAGGCCAAAAAATCTAATATACCCCCGCGGCCGGCCGCATATTTTACATCGGTTGGTATATCGTGTATCGTATTTAAGGTCCTTTTCTTCCCGGACTATTTTCGCTTTGTTAGCCATTTTCACCCTCCTTACTAAAAGGTAAACCCAAACTTAACAATAATTTTTTTGATTCTTCAACTGAATCAGTATCGGTGACTATCGTAATCTGTAAACTTCTGCCTTTTTCTATCTGGTCAACATTTATCTCTGTAAAAACACTTTGGTCCCTTAAGGTTAAATTATAATTTCCGAAATTGTCAAACTTCTTCTCTGACAAACCCCTAAAGTCTTTAACCTGAGGTAAAACTAAATGAAATAATTTTTCTAAAAAATCGTACATCCGTTTACCCCTCAAGGTTACCTTCAGCCCAATCGGCGAGCCCTTAGTCAAATTAAAAGCTGAAATTGACTGATTAGCCCGGCAGATTTTCGGCTTTTGGCCGGTAATTTTTGATAATTCCTTCACCGGCGCTTTAAAAGCTCCGCGATCCTCTTTGCCCTCAGTCACTCTCATATTAATAACAACTTTCTCCACTTCGGGAACCGCCAGGGTATTTTTTAACCCCAGTTCCTTCTTCAATTCCGGTTTAATTTTTTTATTAAATTGTTTATTAAGCATTTAATCAGTTCTAATACTTTATAAGCCCTTCACATTTTCGACATATTCTATACTTCTTGCCGTCTTTGTCAATCCTAAAACCAACTCTTGTCGGCTGACTGCAGGAAGGACAAATTACCATTACTTTACTAACATCCAACGGCTTTTCGACTCTTATTATACCACCTTTTTGCTGTTCGCCTCGCGGTTTAACGTGTTTTTTGGCAATATTTATACCTTCAACTATAACCTTGTTCTCACTCGGCAAAACTCTTTTAACCACACCATCCCGCCCTCTGTCTTTTCCTCTAATAATTTTTACTCGATCCCCTTTTCTTATTTTCATCATTAGATGACCTCCCTGGCCATGGCGGCAACCGCAGTAAAACCCTTCTTTTTAACTTCTCTAGCCACCGGTCCAAAAATTCTTGTTGCCTTAGGCATTTTATCTTTATTAATAATTACCGCCGCATTATCATCAAATCGGATATAAGAACCGTCCTTCCTTCCTTTTTCCTTTCTTGTCCTGACAATAACCGCTCGCACCTTTTCACCTTTAGACACACCAGAGTTAGGCAGTGCTTTAAGCACTGAGGCAATTACAACATCACCTAAACCGGCTGCGTCTTGTCTAACGTTGCCGATAACTCTCATTACTCTGAGTTTTTTGGCGCCCAAATTTCCTGCCGGTTTTAATATTGTTCTTAACTGTATCATTTTATTTCAACCACTTTAAACCTTTTTAATTTACTCAGCGGTCTTGTTTCTACCACTTCAACCAAATCTCCTTCTTCAGCCCCAATTTCATCGTGAGCATATAATTTGGTTCTTTTTTCAATCACTTTTTTATATCTCGGGTGCGGTTTACGGTGTTTAATTTCAACCACAACCGTCTTTTGCATTTTGTCGGAAATAACTTTTCCGGTAAACGTTTTATTCATTTTGATTACTTCTGCTTTCAGAATCCTCCTTTTGACTAATAATTGTTTTAATAACAGCAATTTTATTCCTCAATTCAGCCGGATAATGCACATTTTTTAACTGACCTTTAACAAGTTTCATCTCTGATTCAACTAGGTCTTTCTTTGTTTTCTCTAATTCTTTACTTAATTCCGGTATATCTTTGTCGATTAATTTATCCTTTTTTTTCTTTTTCATTTTTATTTTTTCTTAATAATTTTAACTTTAACCGGCAGTTTATGTCCGGCTCGCCGTAGTGCTTCCTCAGCTGTTTCCTGATCAACACCTTCCATTTCAAAAATAATTCTCCCCGGCCGTACCGGCGCCGCCCAGTGATCAACTTCACCCTTACCTGCGCCCATTGGAGCGCCAGGAGCTTTTTTAGTCACCGGTTTGTCAGGAAAAGTTCTAATCCAAATCTTTGCTTTACGTTTAGTAAAATGGGTCATTGCTTTTCTGGCTGCTTCCAACTGTGAAGCGCTAATCCATCCCCGGCCTAAACTTTTTAAACCATATTCGCCAAAAGCAATCCGTGAACCGGAAACTTTTTTGCCTTTAAGGTTACCCCTAAACTGACGATTGTATTTTGTTTTTTTTGGTTCAAGCATTATTCATTCATTCCCCGGTTAATATAAACTTTAACACCAACATAACCGGAATTAGTCAACGCTGTCTCCTGATAATAATCTATATTGGCTCGCAACGTACTCAACGGCACTTTGCCCCAATCAAACTTTTCTACACGTGAAACCTCAATTCCAGCAATCCTTCCAGACAAAACCACCCTCACTCCTTCCGCCCCAGCTCTTTTAACCGCATCAATCGCTTTGTTCACTGTATGCCGATAATGACGGCCTCTTTCCAAACCGCGGGCTATTCTCTCAGCAACAAGCTTAGCCGAAAGGTCGGAGTTCTTCACTTCGTCAACGTCAATTTCAAGATTCTTTTCCACATCGGCAATATCAATTATCTTAATCAGCTCATCTTTTAACTCTCTTAATCCACTTCCTCCGCGACCGATAACGACACCGGGGCGGCTTGCCTGAATGACTATTTTTATTTTATTCTTTAAGCGCATTATTTTAGAAGCAACCAACCCGGCATAACGTAATTTTTCCTCTAAAAGCTGTCTGATTTTAAAATCCTCCAAGGCATACTTTTTATATTCCTCCTTGTCGGCAAACCATCTCGACTTCCACTGGAACGGACTTTCTTCAATTTCTAAACGGTAACCGATTGGATGTACTTTTTGCCCCATCTTATTTCTCCTTTAATTTAACTACTAAATGCGACCGTCTTTTTTTAATAATTCCATATCGAAACATTCTTTTTGATTTGTCTCTGCGTTTCAAGGCCGGACCCTCATTAACAATTACTTCTTCAAAAACCAGCTTATCCTTATCTAAATCAAAATTATGTTTACCGTCAGCCAAAGCGGTCTTTATTGCTTTAACCAAATATTTTGCTCCTTTTTTATTCATAAATCTTAATTTTTCCACTGCTTTCTCAGGCGGTAAATTTTTTACCGCCTCAACAATCAGACGTAATTTTCTTGGCGAAATCGGTAAAAATTTCGCTTCCGTCTTAACTATTTCGGTATTCTCTTTTTTATTATTATCTGTCATTTTGAATATTTGAAAATTCGAAAATTGTAAATTTTCTCATGTCTTTTTAATAATTCTTTTAACAACTCGGCCGTGTCCTCGGAAACTTCTGGTTTTAGCAAATTCACCAAGTCGATGACCAACCATATCTTCGGTAACAAAAACATCAATAAAATTTTTCCCATTATGAACCTTAAAAGTCAACCCGACAAACTCCGGCGGAATTTGACTTGCCCGAGCCCAGGTTTTTACCGCTTCTTTGCTGCCCTTTTCTTTTGCTCGGTTAGCTTTGCTTAATAATTTCTGGTCAATATATGGACCTTTTTTAGAACTTCTCATTTTTTCTTCCTTGAAACAATATATTTATCTGAATATTTTTTCTTCTTCCGCGTCTTTTTTCCCATTGCTTTTTTACCCCAGGGTGTTTTGGGTGCTTTCAAACCAATATTGTGAACATGGCCTCCTCCGTGCGGATGTGAACTTGGATGTTGGGCAACCCCTCTGACTGTCGGCCTTTTTCCGCGGTGGCGGCTGTCACCTGCTTTTTTCAGCTTTTTATATATGTGATCGGCATTACCGACCTGGCCAATTGTAGCCCAACATTGTAAATTAAACAACCTTACTTCACCTGAAGGCAGTTCAATTTTAGCCATTTTGTCCTTTTTGCTTTTCAGTATCGCCGCTGTCCCTGCCCCCCTAACCATCTGACCGCCCTTTCCCGGTTTAATTTCCAAATTATGAATTTCTACCGCAATTGGAATCTTTACCAAAGGCAAAGAATTACCCGGCTTAATCGGTGCCTTTTCAGAGGCAATTACCGTATCCCCGACTTCCAAACCAACCGGGGCTAAAATAAACCGTTTTTCTCCATCCGGATATACAATCAAACCAATATTTGCACTCCGATTTGGATCATACCGAATATCTTTCACTTTCCCGGGAATATCTATTTTATCACGTTTCCAATCAATTTTACGAATAAACCGCTTATGCTCCCCGCCTTTTCCACGCACAGATATTCTGCCCGTTGCATCACGGCCGCCCTTTTTCTTTCTGATTTTAGTTAGTTTTTTAATTCTTTTATTAGTCATAATTATTACTCGCTTAATTTTGCCACTGAAATTTCTTCACCGACCGATAATTGAATAAAGGCCTTCTTTTTCTTACCGACACCGGCCGTTCTCACCGACTTAGGCTTCACTCCAAAAAGTTTTTCAACCGCCCTTTTAATTTGTTCCTTATTTGCCTTAGGCAGTACCCAGAACAAATAACAACCGTTCTCCTGGTTTTCCATTGCCTTTTCAGTTAAAACCGGCTGTTTAATTACTTCCTCTAAATTCATTTTATTAACCGTTCCTCCAACTCTTCAAGAGAGTCAGGAGTACAAACAATCCAATCATGATCAATAATCTGATAAGCATTAAGACCGCCCGGGTCGAATATATTTAGATAAGGCAAATTTCTAAACGCTTTTTTGGCAGACTTTAATCTACTCGGAAGTAAAAGAAGATATTTTTTATCGGGGTTAAAATCTTGTCCAAACCAGACTTTAAAAATCTCTTCAGCGGAATTAGTTTTTCTTATTCGCTTTATTCCTTTAACAATTTTTATTCTACCTTCTTTTTGTTTCGCCGATAATGTCGAAATCAAAGCACCCTTCTTCATCTTTTTAGGCAGTTTCTTTTTATAATTTTGGTTTCCTTTCGGTCCGTGGGCAACACCGCCGCCGACAAATATCGGTGCATACTGGTCACCGTGACGTGCTCTGCCTGTTCCTTTTTGCGGCCAAATTTTTCTACCGGAACCCGATACTTCACCTCGTCTTTTTGTTTTCGGGTAAGCTTTTCTTTGATTACTTAAATAAACCTTAACTGCCTGAGCTACTAAGTGCGGATTAATTTCGGAATTAAAAATCTCTCCGGGCAATTGATAATCACTAGTGCTTTGACCCTCTTTACCTAAAACCGAAAGTTTAATTGCTGAATCAGTCATTTTTAATCACTTGAACCCACCCGTTTTTGTGTCCGGGTAAGCCGCCTTTAATCAATAACTGATTATTTTTTTTATCAATTTCCACAACGGTTAGGTTTTGAATTGTCACCTGTTGATTGCCATAATGTCCGGGCATTTTTTTACCCTTAATTACTCTTCCCGGTGTTTGAGCACCGATTGCTCCCGGAGCCCGCCAACGCTGTTTCTGGCCGTGAGTCCTCGGCTGTGTTCTAAAATTCCACCGCTTGACAACACCGGTAAACCCCCGTCCTTTACTAACTCCGATAACATCAATTTTAGATTGGGGAGACAAAACATCGGTAATTTTTATCTTCTTTCCAATTTTTGGTTTTTTTTCATCCTTCCACTTAAATTCCCTGATAATTTCAGGCAGATGGTCAAGTTTAGCTTTTTTCATTAAACCAATAATCGGCTTAACCGCATTTTTTTTCCGTCCGGCGGCCAACTGCACCTTTTCACCCTTATCATTACGTACATCAATAATAAAACAAGGGTCAGCTTGACAACGAGTAACCGGGACTATTTCCCCGTCTTCGTTGTACATTCTTGTCATATCCAGTTTTTTTACTAAAAATCCGTTAATCATTTCTTATAAGTTTATAATTAATTCATAAAAAATTAGGGCCGAAGCCCTAGAATTTAAAAAATATTAACTAGTAATTAATAACTAATAATTCACATATAATTCCTAACTTTTTTAAGCTTTAAGCTTTTAGCATTCAGCAATTACTTCATTTTAATCGAAATTTCTACTCCTGCCGGCAAATCCAAATGCTGTAAACTGTCCATTGTTCTTACACTTGCTTCTTCAATGTCAATCAGTCGTTTATGTGTCAATATCTCATAATGGTCACGGGCATCTTTATCACCATGAGGGCTGGTAGTAACCACAAAAAGTTTTCTATCCGTCGGTAAAGGCAAAGGGCCTTTTACCCGAGCACCGGTGGTTACTGCGGACTCAACAATTTTTGACGCCGCTTCATCTACAATCCGATGATCCCACGCCTTTAACTTTACCCGAATTTTATTTCCTGCTTGTGCCATCAGTCTATTAAATTTTCAAAGTTTTACTTCAGAATCTTGGTTACTACTCCGGCTCCAACGGTTTTACCGCCTTCACGAATAGCAAACTTTGATCCTTCTTCCAAAGCCACCTTCTTAATAAGTTTAATGCTTACCTCAGTGTTATCACCGGGCATAACCATTTCTACTCCTTCCGGCAGTTTAAGTTCGCCGGTAACATCAGTGGTCTGGATATAAATCTGCGGCCGATATCCTGTAAAGAAAGGAGTATGACGTCCTCCCTCCTCCTTTTTAAGAACATAAATTTCGGCCTCAAATTCGCTGTGTGGTGTTATTGAACCGGGTTTAGCTAAAACCATTCCCCGTTCAACATCCTTTTTCTCAATGCCGCGAAGCAAAATCCCGGCATTGTCACCAGCTTGACCCTCTTCCAGCTGTTTATGGAACATTTCAATTCCGGTAACAACTGTCTCGCGGGTATCACCAAGACCAACTAATTCTATCTTGTCGTTGATGGAAATCTTACCCCGTTCAATCCGTCCGGTAACAACTGTTCCCCGGCCTTTAATTGAGAAAACATCCTCAATCGGCATCAAGAACGGTTTATCAAGTTCTCTCTCCGGAGTCGGAATATACTCATCAACTGCATCAAGCAAGTCGTTAATCGACTTGACTGCCTCTTTATCACCTTCCAGGGCTTTTAGAGCTGATCCGGAAACAATCGGGGTATTCTCTCCGTCAAAGTCATACTTGGTGAGAAGTTCCCGAACTTCCATTTCAACTAATTCTAAAAACTCTTTATCCTCAACAAGGTCAGTTTTATTGAGGTAAACAACGATTGACGGAACGTTTACCTGTTTAGCCAATAAAACATGCTCTCTTGTTTGAGGCATTGGGCCGTCAGGTGCAGAAACAACTAAAATTGCCCCGTCCATCTGAGCCGCTCCGGTAATCATGTTTTTAATGTAGTCGGCATGACCCGGGCAATCAATATGGGCATAGTGGCGATTATCTGTTTCATACTCTTGATGAGAAACAGCCACTGTTAAAATTTTATTAGATTCTCTTTCCACTCCACCTTTAGCAATTTCTTCGTAAGGGACATAATCAGCTTTTCCCTCTTCTGATAAAACTTTAGTAATTGCTGCGGTAAGAGTAGTCTTACCATGGTCAATATGACCAATTGTCCCCACATTAATGTGAGGTTTTCCACGTTCGAACTGTTTTTTGTCGTTAGGCATTTAATTGTCCTCCTTCAGCTGAAAAAATTAACTTTTAATAATAGCCAATACTTAAATGGCAATTCTTTTAGATTTTAACATTATAAACTACTATTTGCAACAATCTCTTCCTGTATATTTGTCGGCACTTTCTCATAATGAGAAGGTTCCATATAAAAAGATCCTCTACCCTGGGTCAAGCTTCTAATTATTGTTGCGTAACCCCGGGCTTCAGCCAAGGGAACCAAAGCATTGATTGTTTTTAACTTTCCTCGTGTTTCCGTTCCCAAAATTTTTGCTCTTCGTGATGAAAGGTCGCCGATAACCTGACCTAAAAACTTGTCCGGTGTGTTTACTTCAAGTTTCATAATCGGCTCAAGCAATACCGGGTTTGCCCTTTTAGCCGCACTTTGTGCCGCCATTGACCCGGCTATTTTAAATGCCATATCGGAAGAGTCAACTTCATGATAACTCCCGTCATAAACTACTGCTTTAACGTCAACCAGCGGATAACCGGCAACAATTCCTTTTTCCATTGCTTCATGAACACCCTTTTCAATTGCCGGAATGAAATTTTCGGGAATCGACGCACCTTTAATTTCAGATTCAAATTTAAAACCCTCGCCGCGTTCTAACGGTTCCAGCCGTAAAAAACAGTGTCCATACTGCCCGCGTCCACCGCTTTGGCGAATATACTTGCCTTCCGCTTCCGTTACTTCGGTTATTGCTTCCCGATAAGCAATTTGGGGACGGCCGGTATTAACATTAACTCCAAACTCTCTTTTCATTCTGTCAACTAAAATTTCCAGGTGAAGTTCACCCATGCCGGAAATAATTGTCTGACCGGTATCATGGTCAACTTTAGTCTGAAAAGTTGGATCCTCCTCCATAAATTTATTCAAAGCGGCACTTAACTTTTCTTGATCAGCTTTAGTTTCCGGTTCAATCGAAAGTGAAATCACCGGATCGGTAAACTCAATCTTCTCAAAAATAATCGGCTGGTTATGATCACACAAGGTATCACCGGTAACTGAATCCTTTAAACCAATTGCGGCAACAATTTCACCGGCAAATCCCTCGTCAACACCTTCACGTTTATCGGCATGCATTAACAACAACCGCCCAACTCGCTCTGTTCGCTTTTGCGAAGCGTTATAAACTTTAGATGAGCCCTCGACACTTCCCGAATAAATTCTTAAATAAGCCAATTTTCCGACATGAGGGTCGGTTTGAATTTTAAAAAGTAAAGCCGAAAACGGTTCTTCTTTGTTAGGTTTTCTGGTAATTTCTTTACCGGTTTTCGGGTGAACACCCTTAGCCGGCGGTAAATCAAGCGGACAAGGCAAATAATCAACAATTGCATCAAGAATTAACTGAACTCCAACCGTCCGGCTGTCACCGCCCATAATCGGAAAAAACTCATTATTAATTACTCCTTTTCTAATTGCTTTTTTTAGCTCATCTATACCAATTTCCTCACCTTCCAAAAACTTTTCCAGGATTCCCTCATCAACTTCAGCAACACTTTCCACCAATTTTTCTCGGTAATTGTCTGCTTGTTCTTTAAATTCATCCGGAATTTCAATTTCTTTTAACTGGTTGTCTTCAACACCGTCATACTTGTAGGCCTTCATTGTCACTAAGTTTATTGCCCCACGCAAATCATGGCCTAACCCCAAAGGAAGTTGGATTGGCGAAGCATTCGCTCCCAATCTTTCCCGTATACTTTCAACTGATCCGTCAAAATCCGCCCCAACCAAATTAAGTTTATTGAAAACACATATTCTCGGTACACTATATTTACCGGCCTGATGCCAAACCGTTTCTGACTGAGCTTCTACTCCGGTTCTGCCGTCAAAAACCATCACCGCTCCGTCTAATACTCTTAAAGAACGTTCAACCTCTGCCGTAAAATCAATATGACCGGGAGTATCAATAATATTAATCCGGTGATCCTTCCAAAAAGTCGTCACTGCCGCTGAAACAATGGTAATTCCCCGTTCTCTTTCCTGGTCCATCCAATCAGTGACTGTTGAGCCCTCATCAACCGAACCCAACTTATAAGTCCTGCCGGTTTCAAACAGCATCCGCTCAGTAGTAGTTGTTTTGCCGGCATTCACGTGAGCAATAATACCGATGTTCCGGATTAAATCCTGTGGAACATCCCGGTTTTCAGTTACTTCAATAGGTTGTGCCATAATTCTCTATTACTAATGATAACAAAAATATCCCCGCCCTTAAAAGTCAGCTTTTCTCGACTTTATGGCGGGAAATTACCTTTTCTAAGGCAATGCACTGAATATAATAACATAAGAAATTCCAAGAAGCAACCTGCCTATCCTAACTTCTACGACCCGCTTTGACGCGAGGCGAGTCGTAGCGCTAAGGATAGTGTTGCTAAGGCAAATTAGGGTTACCAGCGGAGGTGGGAAAAGGCCTTATTCGCCTCGGCGGCGCGTTCAACCTGTTCTTTTT